>CAYRAC010000345.1:0-4384 GCA_964422045.1 uncultured Steroidobacteraceae bacterium | reverse complement strand
GTGCGCGTTGGAGCGACGCCGCAATGTGCTCGGCGCCGATCACGCGGGTGACGCGCGACCAGCTCCACACCAGGCGCAACAACGCCAAACCCAATGGCACCACGATTTTGTACAAAAGCAGCCGACTGCGCGTCAGCCGCCGGCTCGAGCGGGTTTGCTGCCGGTAAATCGTGTTGCGCAGGCCGCCGTCGGGTTTCTCTTCCACAGCAGCCATTGTAGCCCGGTGTCCCGTGCCCCCAGGGGCCATAAGTTACAATGCGCCAATGCAAACCCTAGGACCGCCCCCCGGCCCCGCCGACGGCTTCGATCTCGGCGGCAACGACGAGTCGTTGGCTCGCCTCGGGCGCTACTTTGCAGAATTCGGCGACATCTATCGCGTGTTCGCGCCCGCACGAGGCGTCTACAACTACGTCATCAACCACCCCGACGATATCAAGCGGGTGCTGCTCTCGAACCATCGCAACTACACCAAGGGCGAGGGTATGGATCGAGTCAAGATCCTGCTCGGCAACGGCATCATGACGAGCGAGGGCGATTTCTGGCGCCGTCAGCGCCGCATGATGCAGCCCTCGTTTCATCGCCGGGTGATCGACCGATTCAGCGCCCTGATCCGCGAAGTCAATGATAAATTCGCCGCGCGTTGGGCCGAGAAGGCGGCCCGTTCCGAGCCGATCAACTTGAGCGACGACACCAGCGAATTGACGCTCGAGATCGTGCTGCGCTCGATTTTCGGCACCGACTTGGCGCGCCTGGAGGCGCAGATGGGCGCCAACCCCTTCGCCGTGGTCGCCAAAGAACCGAACCGCGACCTGAAGTTCGCCTTTCGGTTCCGCTCCCTGACCAAGCTCGTCCAAGAGCTGATCGAGAGCCGCCGCCGCCGCCCGGAAGAACATTTCGATTTTTTGAGCATGCTGATGGCGACCCGCGATCGCGACACGGGCCAAGCGATGAGCGACAAAGTGCTGATCGATGAGCTGTTGACTCTGATCGTCGCCGGTCACGAGACCACCGCCGCCGCGCTCGCCTGGACCTGGTATCTCATCAGTCAACATCCGCAAACCGCGCACGCGCTGCAGGCCGAGGCGGATCGCACCCCTGCGGATCGAACCTTGGACCTCGACGCCGCCGAGTCGTTGGCATTCACGCACCAGGTGCTGCAGGAGGCATTGCGGCTGTATCCGCCCGGCTGGTTGATTACGCGACGCACACTCGAGGCGGACGAACTCGGCGGCTTCCCAATCGCGCCGCGGACTGATGTATTCATCAGTCCGTACATGCTGCATCGGCATCCGGCGTTCTGGAGCGACCCGGAGGAATTCAAGCCGGAGCGATTTGCCGGCGTAGATGCCGCAGAACGGCACCGCTTCTCCTATATCCCATTTGCCGTCGGTCCGCGGCATTGCATCGGCGAGAACATGGCGATGTTCGAGATGCTGGTACACGTCAACGCCATGTCGCGGCGCTTTCATCTCACCCGCGCGGGCGACGAACCCATTGAACTGGAGGCGCAGATCAATCTGCGCCCGCGATCCAACCTCATGATGATGGTGCAGCCACGATGAATGATGCCGGACAGACGAACTACAAGACTTTGCTCGATATCCTGGAGCGCAATCGCAACGTCGATCGCGTGGTGACCTACGTCGAGGGTGAAAATTCCGAACGGCGCGTGGCGTATGGCGAAGTCTATGACCGGGCGCTCGGCATCTTGTACCACCTGCAAGCCATGGGCGCGCAGCGCGGCGACAGGATGATCATTTTCTTGAACAACAACGAGCAGTTTCTCGATGGCTTCTGGGCGGCGATCTGCGGCGGTATCACGCCGGTGCCCCTGGCGGTCGGCATCAGCGATGAGCACCGGCACAAACTGCTGCGCGTGGCCCGCAAGCTCGGCAAGCCGCTCCTGTACACCGACTCGAAGAGTCTCGAGCGGCTGCAGACCCTCGCCGCCGACGTGGGCGAGTCAGCATTGTTCGACGAACTCAAATCCCGCGCCTTCCTGGTCGAATCCATCACCGACATCTCGCGCGCCGGTAAGCTGTATCGGCCGACGCCCGACGATCTGGCGTTCATCCAGTTCTCTTCTGGCTCCACCAGCGAGCCGAAAGGCGTGATGCTCACCCACGGCAATCTCGTGGCCAACACTCTGGGCGCGACCGCGGTCGGCAAATACAACGATCAGGACATCACCCTGAGCTGGATGCCGTTGACGCATGACATGGGCCTGATCGGATTTTATCTGATGCAATTCGCCAATCGCGTGCACATCCATCTCATGCCGACCGAGCTGTTCGTGCGGCGGCCGCTGCTCTGGATGCAAGTGGCGTCGAAAAAGCGCGTCACCATCACCTGTTCGCCCAATTTTGGGTACCGGCACTTCCTAAAAGTGCTGGGCGACCGCCGGCTCGATGGGCTCGACTTGTCGGCCATCCGGCAGATCTACAACGGCGCCGAACCGATTTCGGTGCCGCTGTGCAACGAGTTCATGAGCACGCTCGCCTATACCGGGCTGCGGCACCACGCCATGTATCCGGTGTATGGGCTTGCGGAAGCTTCATTGGCGGTAACATTTCCCGAGGCCGGCACGGACTACCGCTGGATCCGCGTGAATCGGCACAAGCTGGGCATCGGCATAGCGATCGAGCTCAATCCGGCGGACGCGCGCGACGCCCTCGAACTCATTTGCCTGGGCCGCGCGGTGCCCAATACCGAGCTACGCATTGCCGACCCGACGCGCGCCGCCCTGCCGGCAGGAGTCGTCGGCCACATCTTGATTCGCGGCGCGAGCGTGACGCGCGGCTACTTCAGCGATGCCGAGGCCACGGCGCAGGCCATCGATGCGGACGGTTGGCTCGACACGGGCGATCTGGGTTTCTTGCACGAAGGCTCGCTGTACATTGCCGGGCGCGGCAAGGAAATCATTTTCATCAACGGTCAGAACTACTATCCCTACGATTTGGAGAATATTGCGCAGCGCGCGCCGGGCCTCGATCTCAACAAACTCGTGGCGGCGGGTGTCGCCAAACCGGGCGCTCAGGGCGAAGAATTAGTGATCTTTGTACTTCACCGCGGCAGCGTGGCGGAGTTCTTGCCGACGGCGGCGGCGGTCAGCCGGCTGATCAATGAGCACACGGGTCTCGAGGTTGCACAAGTCATTCCCACCAAGCGCATCCCCAAAACCACCAGCGGCAAAGTGCAGCGGCACTTATTGGAACAGGCGTATATCGAGGGTGAATTCGACGCGGACCTGAACGAACTGCAAGCGCTGCGCGCGGCAGCAGGAGGCGCGGCTCACGAGTCGGGCACCGATCTCGAGACGCGTCTGCAGACGATCTGCGAGACAGCGCTCGCGGGCCGCAGAATCGACATCACCGACAACTTGTTCGAAATCGGCGCAAGCTCGCTCAAGCTGATCGAGATTCACGAAAACATCGACCGCGACTTCCCCGGCCTGATCGATCTGACCGAATTATTCGATCATCCGACCATCGCCGATCTCGCGAAACACTTGCAGGGCAAACTTACAGCGCGCCCCCCGTCTTGAAGGTGTCGCAAGCGTCGATCTTGCCGGCCTCGAAGCCGCGGCGGAACCAGCCGACGCGCTGTGCGGAGGTGCCGTGCGTAAAGCTATCGGGAACCACCGTCCCCTGCTCGCGCTTCTGCAGCGTGTCGTCGCCTACGGAAGAGGCGGCCTTGAGTCCTGATTCCAAATCGCCGGGCTCGAGAATCTTGCGCGCGTTATTGGCCTGCGCGGCCCACACTCCCGCGAAACAATCGGCCTGCAACTCGACCTCGACCGACACGTGGTTCGCGCCGACGCGCCCGGTGGTCTGCTCCGCCTGGGAGGCCTTGTCGGTGATCCCCAAGAGGTTCTGCACATGATGTCCGACTTCGTGAGCGATCACGTAGGCGCGCGCGAAGTCGCCCGGCGCGCCGAATTCGGTGGCGAGTTGCCGATAGAAGGTCAAGTCGATGTACACCTTCTGGTCGCCCGGGCAATAAAACGGTCCGGCGGCCGCGCTGGCAAAACCGCACGCGGATGACACCGAGCCGCTGAACAACACGAGCTTCGGCTTGGTGTAGGTCTTGCCCAGGTTCGTGAAATAGGCGCTCCACACATCTTCGGTCTCGCCGAGGATGGCTCGCACAAAATCGATTTGCGGGTCATTCGCTTCGGTCGATGCATTCACAGGCGCCGAGTTGCTGACCGCCTGCGGGTCGCCGCCGCCATTGAGCAGGCTGAGCAATGTCGACGGATTCACGCCCATGAAATAACCGATGACCACGATCACGATGGTTCCGATGCCAACCCCGGCACCGCGGCCAATACCGCCGCCGGATCCGCGCTCGTCCTCGACATTATCGCTGCGACTGCTGTCGTCCA
>CAYRAC010000344.1:0-5009 GCA_964422045.1 uncultured Steroidobacteraceae bacterium | reverse complement strand
TTTTACCTCACACCTGTTCCACTCGAATTCCCCGGCCTGTCCGGGGATTCTTTTGCCGGCGACCCTAAGCGCTGCATCCGAGTTACCCATCGTTGCGTAAATCTAGGCACTGTCCAATTGAATCCAATTGAGGAGCCGGCGCGAATGGCCTTGGTAACCAATCAAGGTCGAGGGTCGAATGCAGTCGGGGGCCACCAGTGTCGGCAGCAGGGGCGCGAGCAGCGGCACGGCGCCGTTAGGGCTTCAATTACGACCCCTCGAAGAGCTGGTGCGCGCCATGGCGGCGGGTGATCGCGGCGCGCTGTCGAGCGTTTACGAGCAGACCGTGGCTCAAGTTTTCGCCATTGCGCGCAGCATGCTGCGCTCCAAGGAAGACGCCGAGGAAGTCGTGTGCGACGTTTACACCCATGCTTGGCAACGCGCGGGCAGCTACGACGCGAGTCGCGGCACGGTCATGGCCTGGCTCGCCGTAATGGCGAGGAACCGCGCGATCGATCGCCTGCGCCAGCGGCGCGAATCTCTGTCCTTGGACGATGACCAACACGGTGCGCTTGCCGCATCGCTGGTCGGCGAAGTGCTCGGGCCCGAGCAGCTGCTGGCGCAATTCCAATCCGGCAGCGCGGTGCATCGCGCATTGCGATCGCTGACTGCGCAGCGCCGCCATTTGTTGGGGTTGGCTTTCTTTGAAGGGCTGAGTCATCAGGAGATTGCCTGCGTCACCGGGATGCCGTTGGGTACGGTAAAGTCGCATCTGCGCCGCGCGCTCGCGGCCTTGCAAGACGAGCTCACACTCGACGCGTAATGCGCAAGCGTTCCAAACAGCCAAAGCCAGCAGCCGACGTGCTGGACCCCACGGCCGTACAACATCTGGCGGCCGCGATTCTGCCGGCCGAATTGCCTGCGGCGGATCGCGACGCCATGCACAGCCGCATCATGCAGCGTATCAGCGACACTGCGCCGGCGGGTACGGTGACGTTTCGCGCCGCCGATATGCACTGGGTGACGGCGGGTCCCGGAGTGGAGGTCAAAGTGCTGCGCATGGATCGCGAGCGCAACGACCAAACTGTATTGATTCGCATGCACCCCGGATCGGTGGTGGTCGGTCATCGCCACACCCAGGAAGAAGAGTGCTTGGTGCTCGAGGGCGAGATCTTCATCGGCAACTATCGTCTCGGACAAGGCGACATGCACGTCGCCCGCCCGGGGGTGGTGCACGCGCCAATTCATTCGCCCAACGGGGCGCTGCTGATGATTCGCTCCGAAATGCCACCGCGGAGTTTCCGAATCGCTTAAATTTGGCGGGTGAAGACCGCGCTGCGCTCGCTGTATTTTCAGGTCATTGTCGCCATTGTTCTGGGCGTGCTGCTGGGTACGTTGTACCCGGCTGTAGGCGCCGCGATGCAGCCCCTGGGCGACGGATTCATCAAGCTCATCAAAATGTTGATCGCGCCGGTGATTTTCTGCACGGTGGTGACGGGAATCGCCGGCGTCGAGAACCTGAAGCAGGTCGGAAGAACCGGCGGCCTGGCGCTGATTTACTTCGAAGTCATGAGCACGGTGGCGCTCACCCTGGGCCTGTTGGTGATGAATATCCTGCGCCCGGGGCGCGGCATGAACGTCGATGCCCGCAGTCTTGATGCGGCTTCGGTCGCGGTGTATGCCGATCCGAAGAAGCTACAATCGGTGAGCGACTTTCTGCTCAACATCATCCCGACCACGGTCGTGGATGCTTTCGCCAAAGGCGAAATCCTGCAGGTGTTGCTGTTTGCGGTGCTGTTCGGTTTCGCGCTGCAGCGCCTCGGGCAGCGTGGCGTGCCGCTGCTGGGTTTCATCGATGCCCTGTCGCAGGTGTTGTTCGGCATCGTCGGCGTGGTCATGAGATTGGCGCCGCTGGGCGCATTCGGCGCAATGGCCTTCACCATCGGCAAGTACGGCTTCGGATCGCTGCTGTCGCTCGGCCTATTGATGGGCTGCTTCTATGCGACCTGCGTGCTGTTCATTTTTCTCGGCCTGGGTGCGGTTGCGCGTCTGCACGGCTTCGGCATTTGGCAGTTCGTCCGCTATATCCGCGACGAACTGCTCATCGTCCTAGGGACGTCGTCCTCCGAATCCGTCCTGCCGCGAATGATCGCGAAGCTGCAACGGGCGGGCGCCAGCAAATCGGTGGTCGGACTGGTGATTCCGGCCGGCTATTCGTTCAATCTCGACGGCACATCGATTTACCTCACGATGGCGACTCTTTTCATCGCGCAGGCCACCAGCACGCCGATGAACTTGCTGCAGCAACTCACGCTGCTCGCCGTGCTGCTGTTGACCTCGAAGGGTGCGGCCGGCGTCACGGGCAGCGGCTTCATCGTGCTCGCCGCGACGCTGTCCTCGGTGGGTACGCTGCCGGTCGCCGGCCTGGCCTTGATCCTCGGTATCGATCGATTCATGTCGGAGGCCCGCGCACTGACCAATGTGATAGGAAACGGCGTCGCGACACTGGTCGTCGCGAAATGGACCGGCGAGTTGGATATGGTCACAATGCGGCGTGAACTCGGTGGAAGGACAATTTGATGCGCATAAGTGACGGCTTTACGGACGCGATCGGCAATACTCCCTTGATTCGGCTGCGTCATTTGAGCGACGAAACCGGCTGCGAGATCCTGGGAAAGGCGGAATTCATGAATCCTGGGGGCTCGGTGAAGGATCGCGCCGCCAAATGGATCGTTTTGGACGCCGAACGCCGCGGACTGCTCAAACCCGGCGGTGTCGTGGTCGAGGGGACGGCGGGCAATACCGGCATTGGCCTGGCGCACGTGTGCAACGCTCGCGGCTATCGCTGCGTGATCGTAATGCCCGACAATCAGGCTGCCGAGAAATACCAGATCATCGAGGCATTGGGGGCGGAGCTGCGCAAAGTGCCGGCCGTGCCTTACGCCAATCCGAACCAATATCAGAAGGTGGCGGGGCGCCTCGCAGCAGAGCTGCCCGATGCCGTGTGGGCCAACCAATTCGACAACACGGCGAATCGCGACGCGCATTTCGAGTCGACGGGCCCTGAGATCTGGCGCGACACCGACGGGAAAATCGATGCCTTCTGCGCGTCCACCGGCACCGGCGGGACGTTGGCGGGCGTCGCCCGCTATCTTAAGTCGAAGTCGAGCGCGGTTCGAATCGTGCTGGTAGATCCTCCCGGCAGCTCCCTGTACCACTACATCAAGGATGGCGAGCTGAAATCCGACGGGGGCTCGTCGATCACCGAAGGTATCGGCACCGGCCGGGTGACGGCGAATCTCGAGGGTACGCCGATCGACGATGCGCTGCGAATCGCCGATGCCGAGACCATGCACTTCGTGTATCGGCTGCTGCGCGAGGAAGGCCTGCTGCTCGGGAGTACCGCCGGGATCAACGTGGCGGCGGCAGTTACGCTCGCGAAACAACTCGGCCCGGGACACACCATCGTGACGATTCTGTGCGACGGCGGATCGAAGTATCAGTCGAGGCTGTTCAACCCCGCGTGGATCGCGGAGCGCGGCTTTGTCGAGGCGATCGCCCGGTAGGCGATCGCGCGGCGGTTCTGCTATGCGGTGAGCGACAGATCGACGCCGGCCGCGGCGTTGAACCAGGCCAGCGTCGCGTGCAATTCGACCACTTTGCCGACGACGAGCAGCGCCGGCGACTCAAGTTTTGCATCAGCAACAGCGGCGCCGAGTGTGGCGAGCGTCGCGGTTACGACGCGTTGATTGGCAGTCGTGCCTTGCGCAATGATGCCGGCCGGCCGGCTCGCCTCTGCCCCGTGCTCGAGCAGTTTCTCCACAATACGCTTAAGGCGACCCAGGCCCATGTAGAACACCGCCGTGACGCCCGGCTGTGCCAATGCCCGCCAATCGGGTTGCTGGTACTCGTCCGGCGCATGGCCGGTGACGAAGATCAGGCTCTGCGCGTAGTCGCGATGCGTCAGCGGGATTCCGGCGTACGCGGCGCAGCCTGCGGCGGCGGTAATGCCGGGTATCACTGAAAAATCGATGTCAGCCTCCGCCAGCGCCTGCAGCTCCTCCCCGCCGCGCCCGAACACAAAGGGATCGCCCCCCTTGAGGCGGACCACCCGCTTGCCCTGCCGCGCCTGCTCGATCATCAGGGAGTTGATCTGCTGTTGTGTGCTGCCGATATTGCCGGCCGCTTTGCCCACGCAAATTTGCTCGGCGTCGCGTCGTGCGAGATCGAGAACCGCGGCGGGCACCAGGCGATCGTGCAGGATCACGTCGGCGTCTTGCAGCGCGCGCAGCGCCTTGAGCGTCAAGAGTTCCGGGTCGCCGGGTCCCGCGCCCACCAAGGTGACCTCGCCGCTCGCGCGCGGTGCCGTCGAGGTCGTCGCCAGCAGCCGCTGTGCGATACGGCGCGCGCCCTGGTTGTCGCCCGCGATGAAGCGCCGTGCGGCCGGCCCGTCGACCAGCGTTTCGAAAAAACGCCGCCGCTGGTCCACGTCGCGCAGTTGCCGGCGCGTGCTGGCGCGCAGCTCGCGCAGCCACGCGGCAAATTCGCCGATACTGCGTGGCACGAGTGCCTCGAGGCGTTCGCGCAAGCGCCGTGCCAGCACCGGCGATGCACCGCCGGTGGAGACCGCGATGAGAACAGGATCGCGATCGATGATGGCCGGAACGATGAAGCGTGACGCTTGGACGTCGTCGACCACATTGACGGGAATGTTGCGCGACTCGCTCAACTTCGCGATCCATCGGTTCACGGCGTCGCGCGAGGTGGCGACGATGACCAGCCGCGCTCCATCCAGATCCTCGGCGACGAACTCGCGCACGGCGAGCATGAGCGTGCCGGCGGCGGCGCGCTGCATGATTTCGGGTGCGATTTGCGGCGCAACCACGCTCAGCAGTGCGCCGGTCCTCTCCAACAGCAAAATTTTTCGCAGGGCCACCGCGCCGCCGCCCACGATCAGAACTTTTTGCCCGTCGAGGTTGAAAAAGACCGGAAAATAATTCATTTGGAAAATGCCGCCTGGCGCCTATCGT
>CAYRAC010000343.1:0-5013 GCA_964422045.1 uncultured Steroidobacteraceae bacterium | reverse complement strand
CGGGTTGCCGACCAGGGATCTTAAACGCTCGCGCATCAAGATGTAGCTCAATGAATCCGCGTGACGCACGCGCCCGATCTGTTCCGCGCGATTGCGCGCCTCGGCGACGCGCTCGGCAGACAACGGGTGATCGATCAGAAATTCCACCGCCTTGACGCGGCTCGGATCGGGCGAATTGCGGTCCAGGGTTTGAAAAAAGGTCGCCATGCCCAGAGGATCATAGCCGGCACTCGCCATGGTGCCGATGCCGATTCGATCGGCTTCGAATTCTTGCGACCGGGTGTAGTTGATCTGGTGTTGGATGGCGGCGCTCTGGGTCGCGAGAATCGCTCCTTCCATCGCGTCCGGCGAACCGCGGCCGGCCGTTGCACCGAGGAGAATCGCCGCCAACATCGCGGCGGTCGTCATCAGCCCGGCGTGACTCTGCTCCAACAGGCCGCGCACGATATGCCGCTGAGTGACGTGCGCGGTTTCGTGCGCCATGACACCGGCCAGTTCATTCTCGTTGCTGGTGGCGAGGATCAAGCCGCTCTGGATGGCGATGAAGCCGCCGGGCATCGCAAAGGCGTTGATCACCGGGTCCTTCAGCACGAAGTAATAGAACTGGTGCTGACCTTCTTCGGCGTGGCTCGAGAGGCTGTGGCCGATTTCCTGAATGTAATCGCTGATTTCGGGATCTTCGATGATTTGACCGGTTTGGCGGATGCTGGCGAACCAGCCCAAACCCGCCTGATATTCCTCCTCGAGCGATACCGCGGCGGTTGCCGGGCTGCCCAAATCCGGTAGATCTTGATCGACGGCACTTCCGCCCACACCCAAGCCCGCAGCCCAGCCCACACTCACGCTCACGCTGACCGCAGCAGCGGCTGCAAATGCCGACAGGGACTTCAAGACTGACATTCGGCCTCCGTAAAGATCCTTGGAGTGCAGCTTAGGGGCCAAAGTTCGCTCATTTCCCTCATAAAATCAAAGTACTTCGGACGCGTAATCAGCCAGACGCGACCTTTCGCCGCGGACCAGCGTGATATGGCCGGAAAACTGCCAGCCGTGAAACCGATTTACCACATAGGTGAGACCCGAGGTAGTTTCGGTCAGGTAGGGGGTGTCGATCTGAGCAATGTTTCCCAGACAGACCATTTTGGTGCCGGGACCTGCGCGCGTGACCAGCGCCTTCATCTGTTTGGGCGTCAAATTCTGCGCCTCGTCGATAATGATGAAGCGGTTCAAGAAGGTGCGGCCGCGCATGAAGTTGAGCGAGCGGATCTTGATCCGGTGGCGCAGCAAATCGTTGGTCGCGCCACGCCCCCAGGTGCCACCCGGCTGACCCTGGGTCAAGACCTCGAGGTTATCCATCAGGGCACCCATCCACGGCTCCATTTTTTCCTCTTCGGTACCCGGCAGGAAGCCGATATCCTCGCCCAACGGGATGGTCACCCGGGTCATGATGATTTCACTGAAGCGGTTGTGATCGAGGGTCTGCGCGAGGCCGGCCGCGAGCGTCAGCAAGGTCTTGCCCGTGCCGGCGGGACCTAAGATGGTGACGAAATCGATTTCCGGGTCCATCAACAAATTCAAGGCGAGATTCTGTTCGCGATTGCGCGAGGTGACTCCCCAGACGTTATTGCGTTCCGCGCGATAGTCGAGCGTCAATTCCAGGACCGCCGAATCGCCTTCGAGCCTGCGCACCACGGCCTCGACGCCGTTCTCGCCGGGATCGTACAGAAACTGGTTCGCCTGCCACTCGCCCACCAGCGGACCGCGCACGCGATAATAGGTGCGGCTCTGCTGCTGCCAAGATTCCATACCCTTGCCGTGCTTCACCCAAAAATTCGGCGGCAATTGCTGCACGCCGCTCGCCAGCAGATCCGCGTCTTCGATGGTCTTGTCGCTCGAATAATCCTCGGCTTGGACGCCGAGAATCGCGGCTTTTATTCGTAGATTGATGTCCTTCGAAACCAAGGTGACCCTGACCGAGCGGAACTTCTGCTGCAGTGCCAGCGTATTGGCCAAAATCGCATTGTCCGCTCCGTGGCCCGGCAGGCTGTCGGGGAGCACGGAATCGAGCAATTGCGTTTGAAAGAACAGCCGGCCGCCCGGCGGGCGCTTGCCATGGTTGATCGGCACCGCGGTCGGCAGCGCGAGGCCGCGATCGATCTGTTTCTTGGTCGCTCCCTTCATCAACTCGTCGAGAAAACGGCTCACCTGGCGCACGTTGCGCGCCGACTCCGACAGGCCCTTCTTGCCGGCGTCGAGCTCCTCGAGCACCGTCATCGGTATGTAGATGTCGTGCTCTTCGAAGCGAAAAATTGCGGTCGGGTCGTGCATCAACACATTCGTGTCGAGCACGAAGATGCGCCGCTCCGGCTTGCGCGCCGCCGCGGGCCGCAGTGAGGTCACAGTGCCTTCACCGCCGCCAGTACCGCCGCAACGTGCCCGCCGACCTTGACCTTGCGCCACTCGTGCCGCAGCACGCCCTTGCCGTCGATCAGGAACGTGCTGCGCTCGATCCCGAGAAATTTCTTGCCGTACATGCTTTTTTCTTGGATCACATCGTAAAGCTTGCAGACTTTCTTGTCGGGGTCGCTCAACAGCTCGAAGGGAAAGGCCATCTTACTTTTGAATTTCTCGTGCGCCGCCATGCTGTCGGCCGAGATGCCGACGATCATGGCCTTGGACTTCTTGAAGTGCGCGTGCGCCGCGGCGAAGTCCGCACCTTCCTGGGTGCAGCCCGGAGTATTGTCGCGCGGGTAGAAATAGATGACCACGGCGCTGCCCGTTGCATCCTTCAGAGACCAAGGTCCGCCGGTGCCCTCGAGGGTGAACTGCGGTGCCTTCTTGCCGACGTCGATGGAGCTCATGGGGTCAACTTTTTACCGGTTCGAAAATGGCGTCCAAGTTCAGATGATCGCAGAAGTCCATGAATTCCTCGCGCAGCACCCCGATGTGCAAGCGGCTCGGCACATTCACGATCATCTGCACCGAAAACATCGGCGCGCCGGTATGAGCGGCTGCGTACGAGCGCGTCGACAATTCGGCGATATCCACGCCGCGCTGCGCGAAGAACCCGGAGAGTCCGGCGACGATGCCGGTCTGGTCGAGACAGACCACATCGATCGAGTAGGGCAACATGTCGTTGCGTGCGGCCCGTTCCTCGGTGCGGCGCAGCTGAATGTTCATGCCGGTGGCGTCGGCGAGCTTCTTGAATTCGCCCTCGAGCTTGGCGAGGGTGTGCCAATTGCCGTTCACCAGCAGCAACATGGCGAACTCGTTGCCGAGCGAGGTCATGCGGCTTTCGCTGATGCTGCCGCCGCAGTCGGCAACCGCTTTCGAAAGTTCATGCACCATCCCGACGCGGTCGCCGCCGACCGCCGAAATCACGATATGTTGTTTCATCGCAAGTCTCCGCGAGACGCGTGGGCTTTGCGGCCGGCGGCGCAGCGGGTGGCGTACATCGATAAACTGTATGGATGACCAGCTGGCGATGTTCGGCCCGAGGCCTGCCCGCCAAGACTGGCGGAGCGATGCATGAGGTGAATACTGCTCAAAATATCCTCGCGGCGCGACAACGCCGGGTTGCTGAAGAAATCCCCGAGGGCAAATTCTACCGGATGGGCGCTTGCCAGGCTGCATGTCCGCCACTTAAGGTAGGTATATTTGCTGCGGAGCCCATGGATGTTTTCTGGAAGCATGGTAGCGATCGTGACGCCGATGACCGCGGATGGCGGTCTGGACTGGGCAGCATGGGACCGCTTGTTGGACTTTCACCTGCACGAGGGCACCGACGGCATCGTGGTGGCCGGTACCACCGGCGAGTCCCCGTCCCTCACCGTGGATGAAATCGAGGAACTGACCGTCCGGGCGGTGGCGCGATGCCGCGGCCGGGTGAAGCTCATCGTCGGATCGGGCACTCATTCCACGGCCGGTACCGTTGCCCGTACTCGCAGCTTCTCGCGGCTCGGCGTCGACGCCGTGATGTTGGTGACACCGTATTACAACAAACCGCCGCAGGAGGGTCTGTACCGGCATTTCATGGCGGCCGCCGATGTCTCCGAGGTACCGATAATTCTGTATAATGTGCCGAATCGCACCGCGGTGGATCTGCTGCCGAGTACGGTCGCGCGCCTGGCGAAGCATCCGCGGATCGTAGCGGTTAAAGAAGCGGTCGGTTTGGTGAGCCGGGCGCGCGAAACCTTAAGCCAATGTCCCCCTGAATTCACCCTGCTCTCCGGAGACGATGCCACTGCCATCGACTTGATGAGCGTCGGTGCGCGCGGTGTCATCTCGGTTTCCGCCAACGTCGTCCCGCGCCGGATGCATGAGGCGTGCGAGGCTGCGCTCGCCGGGGATTTCATCAAGGCGCGGGCGATCGACGCCGGCTTGCAGCCGCTGCACCGAGATTTATTTGTCGAAGCGAGCCCGGTGCCGGTGAAGTGGGCGGTGGCGAGAATGGGGCTCATGGGGAACGCAATCCGGTTACCCTTGGTCGAATTGTCCGCCGCGCACCACGATACGGTGCTGCGCGCGATGCAGGCCGCCGGCGTTATTCTTGAGGACCAAGCAGCATGAGTCTGGAGCGAGTTTTGATGTTGGTTGCCGCAGCAGCGTTGCTGGGTGGCTGCCACATTTTCAGCAAGTTGACGCCGGATTGTCACACGACCCAGGAATATCAGCGGGCCGGACAGATTGCGCCGCTCAAGGTACCGGCGGGGCTCGATATTCCCAACACCAAGGACGCCCTGGTCATTCCGGCCGTGGCGCTCGCGCCGCCGCCGCCGGGCCCCAAGGACGCCTGTCTCGACGTACCGCCGCGCTATGTGCCGACACCGCCGAACAAGGCGGCGAGCGAGATGCGGGTGGTGCCGCCGCCGCCGCCGGCAGCGCCAGCGGTTCCCGAGCCGACCGGCTCGTCACCCTAGAAGATTGATCGCCCGGGTTGGCTCCGGTACCCTTGCGCCCGCGTGGAGAGGTGGCCGAGTGGTCGAAGGCGCTCGCCTGGAAAGTGAGTAACATCCC
>CAYRAC010000342.1:0-5017 GCA_964422045.1 uncultured Steroidobacteraceae bacterium | reverse complement strand
CCTGCGTCGGCAGCCACGCCATCAACGGCGTCGCCGAGCTCCATTCCGAACTCTTGAAGCGCGACGTGCTCAAGGACTTCTATGAATTATGGCCGCAGAAATTCAGCAATAAGACCAACGGCGTGACGCCACGGCGCTGGATGGTGCTGTCGAATCCCGAGCTCTCGGACTTGATTTGCGAGCACATCGGCACGGGTTGGATCAAGGATCTGGCGCAGCTCAAGGCATTGGAGCCCCTGGCGGAGAACGCCGAGTTTCGCGGCCGCTGGCGCGCCATCAAGCAACACAACAAACAACGCCTTGCCGCCCTCGCGGCGCAGCGCACCGGCATCGCGATCGATCCCGACTCGATGTTCGACGTGCTGGTGAAGCGCATTCACGAATACAAACGCCAGCACCTGCAGGTTCTGCACATCGTCTCGCTGTATCACGCCATCAAATCGAATCCGCAGCTCGAGGTGCAACCGCGTACCTTTATTTTCGGCGGCAAGGCCGCGCCCGGATACCATCTCGCGAAACTCATGATCAAACTGATCACCTCGGTCGGCGACGTCGTCAATCGCGATCCTGACGTGCGGCATCGCCTGAAGGTGGTGTTTCTGCCCAATTTCAACGTGACCAACGGTCAGCGCGTATACCCGGCGGCGGATTTATCGGAGCAGATTTCGACCGCCGGCAAGGAGGCGTCCGGGACCGGCAACATGAAATTCTCGATGAACGGCGCGCTCACCATCGGAACCCTGGACGGCGCCAACATCGAGATTCGCGAAGAGGTCGGCGCGGACAATTTCTATCTGTTTGGTTTGAGCGCGGCCGAAGTCTACACCCTGAAAACCCAGGGCTACCGGCCGATGGATTTCTACAATTCCAACGCCGGCTTGCGCGACGTCATCGATCTGATTCGCAGCGGCTTCTTCTCACGCGGCGACAGCGAACTGTTCCGCCCGCTGATCGACGGCCTGCTCGATCTCGACCCGTACCTGCTGCTGGCGGATTTCCAGTCCTACATCGACTGTCAGGCGAAAGTCTCGGCGGCTTTCGGCGATACCGAGCGCTGGACGCGGATGTCGATCCTCAACACCGCGCGCAGCGGAAGATTCTCATCCGACCGCACCATTCGCGAATATTGCGCCGATATCTGGCGCGTCAAGCCGGTGCCTATACAGCTGCTGTCACATGCGGAAGTAGGAATCGCATAGTTCTGCGCAGCGGTTCCGCCGCGCCCCACAACAATTGATCCCCCACGGTGAACGCGGATAGATATTCGCCGCCCATCGCGAGCTTGCGCAGGCGGCCGATCGGGACGGTCATTTGGCCGCTGACCGCGGCCGGCGACAGCTCGCGGATGGAAGACTCGCGATCATTCGGCACCACGCGCACCCAAGGATTTGCCGCGGCCAGCAGCCGCTCGATTTCCGGCAGCGGCAGGTCGCGGGTCAGCTTGATCGTCAGCGCTTGCGAATGGCAACGCATGGCGCCGACGCGCACGCAAACACCCTCCACCGGTACCGGGTGCGCCTCTGTGCCCATGATCTTGTTCGCCTCGGCACCCGCCTTCCATTCCTCGCGGCTCTGACCGGTGCCCAAATCCTTGTCGATCCACGGTATCAGGCTCGCCGCGAGCGCGACGCCGAAGTGCTCGCGCGGAAACTCCGCGCTGGCGAGCGCCGTGCCGACGGCGCGGTCGATATCGAGAATGTTCGACGCGGGATTTCGCAGAAGCGGCGCGGCCGAGCGATGCAATGCACCCATCTGCTCCAAGAGTTCGCGCATGTGCTGCGCGCCGCCGCCGGACGCCGATTGGTAGGTCATGGCGGTGATCCATTCGACGAGGCCCTCGCGCAGCAATCCGGCCACCGCCATCAGCATCAGCGATACCGTGCAGTTGCCGCCGATGAAGTCCTTCAGCCCCTGACGGGCCGCCGCCTGCATCACCGGCAAGTTCACCGGATCCAGCACGATGACGGCGTTCTTCTGCATGCGCAGGCTCGACGCGGCGTCGATCCAATAGCCCTGCCACCCTGCCGCCCGCAAGCGCGGATGAATCGCTTGAGTGTAGTCGCCGCCCTGCGCGCTGATCAGCATCGGCAGCTTGGCGAGGGCTGCGATATCGTTGGCATCCTGCACCGCCGGCGCACCGGCAAGCGGCGGCGGCGCACCGGACTGCGACGTGCTGAAGAAAGTCGGCGCTACGACATCGAAGTCCTGCTCCGCGCGCATCCGCTCGAGGAGCACCGAGCCCACCATGCCGCGCCAACCGATGATTCCGACTTGTTGCTTCATTCGACAATAAACTCAGCTGCGGGGGGACGTAGATTATAGTTCGAGGCCATGGCAAAACCGTAGGCTCCGCAGTTTGCGATGAGAAGTACGTCTCCTTCTCGAGTCTGCGGCAGCCAGCGATCGGCGCCGAGCTGGTCTGCCGATTCGCAGATTGGGCCGACCACGTTCACCCGATGGCTCATCGGCTCCTCGAGCCGGGTCAGATTCCGAATGTCATGGTGCGCCCCGTACAGGGCAGGCCGAATCAGAGAATTCATGCCGGTTGCGATGCCCACATAGTGGACATCGCCCTTGCCCTTCAGTTGCGTCACCACGGCCACCAGCACGCCCGCCTTGGCCACCAAAAACCGGCCCGGTTCCATCCAAAACTCGATATGCGGAAATTTTGCGGCCAGTTCGCCGACACCGCGGTCGAGCGCAGCCAAGTCGATTTCGGCGTGGCCCAGTTGTTCCGGCACGCCGATGCCGCCGCCCAAGTCGACCACCGTTACGTCGGGGAAGCGCACCGCCAGATCCGCCAGCAGCGCTCCGGTTTGCGTCCAATTGTCGACATTGAAGACGCCACTGCCGGTATGCGCATGCAACCCGGTCACGCGCACGCCGGCGCGCAGCGTCAAGGCGACCAACTCGTCGGCCTCATCGAGGGGCACACCGAATTTCGAGTGCACGCCGCCGGTGCGTACGTGGCTGTGATGGCCGCGGCCAAAACCCGGGTCGATACGCAAGAAGATCTGCCTGCCGCGAAACACCTCCGGCCACATCATGAGCGGGTGCAGGTTATCCAACGTGACGCGCACCCCTCGCGAGAACGCCGCTTCGTATTCGTTGCGCGCAGCGAAGTTGGGAGTGAACAGCACGCGTTCCGGGTCGAGACCCGGTACCTGTGCGAACGCATGCTCGAGCTCGCCTTGGGAAACGCATTCCAAGGTCAAGCCAGCGGCATATATGCGCCGCAATAAGTGCGGATGCCAATTGGCTTTCATGGCGTAGGCCCAGCGCTTCACCGAGCTCACCCGCCGTACAGCGGCAATGGCGTCATCCAAGGTGGCCGTGTCGTAGACGAAAGCAGCCGATTCGCGCGCCGCGATCTCGAGCAAGCGACGCCGCTTCTGCGGCTCTTGCCACCAGTTGGCGGCGGGCGGCACGCCCTTTTGTTCCGAGAACAATTGCTGCCAGGTCGGCCCCAACACCTTATCCGAGCCGATCCGCTGGATGAGGCGTTCGTGTAATTGCTGCACCAGGCGATCGCCTTGCGCCTCGTCGATCACGAAAGTGAAGTTCAAGTCGTTCGCGGCCTGGGTCACCAGATAGATCTTCTGATCCTGGAACAGTTCGAACGCGGACCCGAGCTCGTGCAGGATGCCGCGAATGTTGTGACCGAGCAGGCTCAACGAAGCGCAAGGCCCCAATATCTCGACACGGCACAGCTCGCCGAGCGCTGCCACCAAACGGTCGAGCGCCGCGGAGTCGAGCGTATTGGCCGTCGGATCCAACGAAACCGTGACATTCGTCTCCGAAGTCGACACCAGGTCGACCGACAGGCCTTCTTGCTTGAAGATTTGGAATGCGTCCGCCAGAAAGCCGACCTGGTGCCACATTCCGGGACTCTCCATGGAGACCAGCGTGATCCCCTTCTTGATGGCGATCGCCTTGACCTGGGCCGCGCTATCCGCAACATTCGCCGAAACGATCGTACCCTCGAGCTGCGGCGCCTGTGTCGCATATATGTGCAGTGGAATCTTGTATTGTCGTACCGGCAGAACGCAGCGCGGATGTAAAATTTTGGCGCCGTTGCTGGCAATTTCCTGGGCTTCGTCGTAGTGCAGCGCGCGCAACAGCCGCGCCGTCGGGACCGAGCGGGGATTGGCGCTGAACATGCCGGGCATGTCGGTCCAGATCTCGAGGCGCGCCGCCGACAGCTTGGCGGCGAAATACGCGCCGGAGGTATCGGAGCCGCCGCGGCCGAGCAGCACCGTCTCGCCGGCGTCGTTCGCGGCAATGAACCCTTGGGTGATGATCACCTGATCAAGGGCGCGCCATTGTGCCTGCAGCCCCGCATCCGGCGAGAAATCGCATGTGGACGACAACAGCATCGATCTGCGGGTGGCACCCGGGCGGTTCTCGGCGCGCAACACCTGCCGCGCATCCGCCCAGGCGGTACTGATGCCTTGCGCGTTCAAGAACGCACAGCCAAGCGCTGTGGCCAGCAGTTCACCGGCGGCCATCACGCGGGCGCGCATGTCGTCGCCGAGCTCGCGTCGGCTCGCGAGCATGCCGGCCATTTGCTGCAGCTCGCGCAGGAATCGTTCGAACACCGGGCCCGGGTCAATGCCGAGCGAGCGCGCCAGGTCGCGGTGCGTCGCCTCGATTTGCTGCAGAGCGTCCTGATGTGTCCCCGCCACGGCCGCCGTCAACAGCGCTTCGAGGCGATCGGTGATGCCGGATAACGCAGAGTGAACAATCACCGGCCGGAAAGAGGCGGCGATGCGCGCGCGAATTATGCCCGCGATGTTGTGCCAATTGGCGGCGGAGGACACGCTGGTGCCGCCGAACTTGAGCACGACCCAGGACTGACTATTTTCGAGCACGGCGGTGATCGCACATTGATTTCAATTCCGCGTCAACCGCGCATCTCGCTCGCTGCGCGCCAACATGCGCGAATGAGCGCCGCCAGGCGCGGCTAATCGTCTTCGAAAATATCGCGCAGTTCTTTTTCTAACTGGCGCTCGGCGAG
>CAYRAC010000341.1:2443-5019 GCA_964422045.1 uncultured Steroidobacteraceae bacterium | reverse complement strand
CAGCTCGAAATTGTCGGCGACCTGGCCGTGGCCGCGCGAAAAGATGAACGGGATTTTGTCGGTCAGCAGGAGCTGCGCGCGCGTCACTTCGAGATGCCGCACCTGGACCGGAATGTCCTGCGGCTCGGTGGCGCCGCCCAAAATGTGGATGACCTCAAAGCTCTGACACAGCTTCATCAGATTGCAGAAATCCTCGAACGTCCCGGCGCGGCGCCCGCCGGCGGTATCCATGATATTCGGCGGCCCCGAGGTCACCGCGAATGCCACGCATTGATCCGACAGCGGCATGTGACGTTCCGGGTCCACCGCGTGCAGCGTGATATCCCGCGGCGCAGTGCCGAGCGCCGCAGCGACGAGTTCGCGGGGTAGGCGCACGATGAGGCTCGATTCGTCCACGTCGGCACCCGCGTTCTTATAGCGGGTGCGCGCATCGGCGGACAACACCTTCATGCCTTGGGTTTCGAGAATCTTGAGCGCGGCGTCGTGCACGGCCGCCACTTGATCGTCGGAGAACACCTTCACGGGCGTAAAAGGATTGCGCAAATGCCGATAAGGTCGTGTGCGGTCGAAGACGGCATGGCTGACGTCGGCGTTCGACGGTCGACGTCGATTGCGTCGGCCAACCGTCTCATCAGGTTGTTTCATGCACGGCTCGCGATGGGGGGCACGGCAATTATTATAGAGCTATTGGTCCATCGACCGACGTCGCAGTGCGCGTTTTCGGCATGCCATTATCCGATACGACGGCATCGCCGATGCCTTTATCCGATATGTGCCGCAGCGCTCGCGCTCGCGCTTGCGAGCGGGCGCCCCGTCGCCGTCGAGCGTGCCACGGCCTCCGCGAGATAATCGGCGCCGGCACCCCCCTGTGCAAGCTTCTCGCTCACGCTGGTTTCGACATGGGGGTCGGCCGCGCCGGCACGGCGCGCAGCGGCGAGAGCGAGCTCGCGCGAGACACGCCGTGCATGATCCAGGGCGGGTTCCGGATCCGGGTAATCCTTGATTCCGGCCGGGTCGTGTACCCGAAAAACTTTGAAACTGGGCTGATTCACCAGAATTTCGACCGTCTGCGACACGACGCCCGCGACCGCGCCGACTGCATTACACACCTCGGCATGCGCCGGAATCGACAAGTTTGCGCCGAGGCGGCGTGCAACTTCCGGATAGTAGGCGCCGACCGGCGCGCCGATCGCGACCAGGGGACGCGCCAGGCCGAGCGATGCCTGCAGCAGCGTCGAGAACGGCCGGCCGGCGACGGTATCCTCGATCAGCCGGTCGCCGAGCTCGGTCACGTCTCGACCTCGCACCCGCACACCCGGATCGTGGGCCAACGCGGCAGCGAGCAGCGCTCGGCCGGTTTCGCGCACCACATGTTCGTAAGTGCGCTCGCACAGCGCCGCCGGCGTCACCGCCGCACGCGCCGCGCGCGCATTGCGCTCTTCGGTCGCGAGGATGCGCGCGCCGTGTTCGGCCGCTTCGCGGCACCATCCCCGTTGCCGATCGAGCACGTGCATGGCATCGCTCGGCGTAAAGGCGGCGAGGGTCGCAAGTCCCGCATCTGCCAAGCGACGCAGCGCCTCGAGTCCGGAGCTCGAGCGGATGACGTCCGACATGGGCCGCGGTTGCAGAGCGAGCGCATCCCACGCGCGCCGCTCGATCGATGACAAATGTTGCGGCGCTTGCCGATCGGGATTGCGGAACGCGAATTGCGCCGGGTGCGTCGGCAAGCGCTCGAGTTGCGCCGTGGCAGCGAGTTGCGCGAGCGCCGCCGGAAACTTAAGCGCCATCAAGCACAGCGGCATGGCCTTGCGCGGACCGATGCGCAGCCGCTGCTGCCGATCGAAATAGACTTCACTATCGCCGCCGAGCCCGCTGGTACGCACGTCGACCGCCTCGACCATGGTGCGCCAGGCGCCGAGCAGCGCGCCTTCGCCGCTGATGACGGGGCGCCGGCCCGCGACGATCGCGATATCGGTGGTCGTTCCGCCCATGTCGGCGACGACGAAATCGGCGAGGCCGGTGAGAAATCCCGCGCCGACCACGCTCGCCGCGGGCCCGGATAGTATCGTCTCGACGGGATATTCGAGCGCGATGTCCGCCCTCATCAGCGAGCCATCGCCTTTGACGATCATGAGCGGAGCGCCGATCGATTCGTGCGCCAGCACGCAGGCTATGGCCTCGATCAAGTGCCGGATCTGCGGCGTCAGGCGCGCATTCAGGGCGGCGGTGAGCGCGCGGCGCGGCGCGTCGAGTTTCGAGCTCAATTCATGCGCGCAGGTCACAGGCTTCGGCGACAACGAGCGGATTATTTTGCGCGCCCGCAATTCATGCGCCGGATTGCGCACCGAGAAGTGCGCAGCGACGGCGAATGCCTCGATGCGCGCCTCGTGCTCGGCGACCGCGCGTGTCACCGCGGCTTCGTCCAACGGCGCCGATTCTTCGCCGGTCGCCATGTGCCCGCCCTGGACGCGCACCACCAACCCGCCGCTGCCCGGACGCTTGAGCTCCGTGCGTTCGACCATGGCATCGTCGAATCCGATCAGCAGGCTCAAGACCGGACTGAAGCGGTTCTCGAC
>CAYRAC010000341.1:0-2433 GCA_964422045.1 uncultured Steroidobacteraceae bacterium | reverse complement strand
ATTGGTGGCGAGCGTGGTCGAAACGGACACGAGACTGATGTGGGCGCGGCTCGCGCGTTCGGGCAGGAAGGCCAATACCGCCGCGATCGCCTGGCCGATGCCCAGCGCCAGATTCCACGGCGTCGTCAATGCCTTCGCACTCGCGATCACCTGCCGGCCGTTGGCGAGAAGCACCGCGTCGGTAAACGTTCCGCCGGTATCGAGACCGAGCCAAAGTTCCTGATTGGCAGTCATGGCGCCGATCGATTCCTGCAAAATTAGCTCCGCAGCCCGCGGCGCCGCGTAACATACCGGATTCGCAGCACACGCGCTCTGCCCCTTTCTAAAGTAAGCTTGAACAATTAAGCTCGATGGCCGGGCGTTACAGCATGGGAGAGGCATATGCAGCGAGCAGTGCGCAAGTATCTCGCGGCCCTTGAGGCGAACGACGTCGACAAGGCCGCCGCGCTATTCACGCCCGACGGCTGGGTGCAGTCGCCTTTCCTCGGCCGCCTCCCGGTACGGGCCTACATCGCGAAAGTCGCGGCCGCCTCCAAGTCCTCCGTGCTGACCGTTCACGATGTGCTGGTGAGCGCAGAAGGGCACATGCGCGCAGTCGCCTACTATCTGTACGACTGGCAGTTGAAGGATGGTTCCAAAGTGACGTTCGAGTGTGCCGACGTCTTCAATTTTGACCCCGACTCGGGCCGGATCGCCTCCGTGGTCTTGGTTTACGACACGCACCTGGTACGGCCCACGGTCGAAAACAAGTATCCGTGAGCCGCGCCCCGGCGATCAGGGATTCTCTGCGCGCACGCTGCGGTGACTGGTGGTGCGCCTGGCTCGCGCCCCGGCGGCGGCCCCCGCTTCGCGGCTGAACTCTCCGCGCAACTGCGCGGTGGCACCACTCGAAATGGCGCCCAGCCTCGATTCGATGGTCTTAAGATCGGGCTTGGGTCCCGGAACATGAGCTTCGAGCGCCTCGCGCATCACGCGCAGGTGCGCCGGAGTCGTTCCGCAACAACCACCGATGATGCGCGCGCCCGAATCCAACGCCAAGCGCACGTACTCGGCCATCAATTCCGGTGTACCGTCGAACTGGATCGCGCCGTTGACGAATTGCGGAATGCCGCAGTTTGCTTTTGCGACTAGAACGGCCGCCGGGTCCGCCGCAGTGGCGAGATTTACCAGACACGCCACGAGCTCAGAGGGTCCCGTGCCGCAATTGCCGCCGCATGCCGCAAGAGCGTGCTTGCGATGCAGGGCGGCGAGTTCCAATGGTGTAATGCCCATCATGGTGCGGCCGTTGGTGTCGAAGCTCAACGTGGCAACGACCGGCAGACCGGTGGTGCGCGCGCCGGCAATCGCGGCCTCGGTTTCCTCGACCGATGACATCGTTTCGATCCACATGAGGTCCGCACCGCCCCGGGCGAGCGCCGCGGCTTGTTCTGCAAAGGCCGCGCGCGCAGCCTCGAGACTCAAGGGCCCGAGCGGCTCGAGAATCTCCCCGGTGGGACCGATGCTGCCGCCGACCAATATCTCGCGCCCGGAGCGATCCGCTTCGGTTCGGGCAATCCGTGCCGCTTTCTCATTGAGTTCTGCAACGCGGCCTCCCGCCTTATGAAGCTTCAAGCGGTGCCGAGTGCCGCCGAAAGTGTTGCTCAGGATAATATCCGCGCCGGCCTCGACGAAGGCTCGGTGCAACTGCGCAATCCGCTCGGGATGCTCGGAATTCCATAATTCGGGCGCGTCGCCCGACTGCAATCCGCGATCAAACAAGTTGCTACCGGTCGCGCCATCCGCGAGCAGCCAAGGCCTGTGCGCCAAAAGGGAAGTCAGTCGATCGGTCATGAACATTCTTCTGAGAATAAACGTGCCACTTTAACATGCCGGGCCGTAAGTCCTGACGGACAGACCTTCAGGCCCATAGCTAAAATCGATATTATAAATAATCTGTAACCTATTGTTACATCGATATATAGACCGCGCTCAAGCGGCGGCGCAAACGCCTCGCTAGGTGCCGCGCGCCTCGACAGCCCGCGCGGCAACGTGCGCGTCGCGTAATGAATTTAACCATTGGGGCCGATCGAGGCACTTACGCGTGTCCGAAATCAACAATAGGGGAACTTCATGCGCGAACAAAAATCGTCCAGATTGCCTCTGATGCGGGTCGTCGCCGCCACCGCTTTGGGTTTATCGGCGGCTCTCGCCGTCGCTTCGGAATATCAAGATGCCTTCATTCCGAAGCTCATCAATTCCTCAACCGTCCCGTCCAATGGCGACCTCAATCCCTACGGCGTCGCCTTCGTCCCGAGCGGCTTTCCGCAGGGAGGGTTACTTTCGGCCGGAGATGTTCTCGTCAGCAATTTCAACAATAGCGAGAATCTACAGGGCGCGGGTACGAGCATCGTGCAACTCACTCCGAGCGGCACGCTCGTGCCGCCGGGAACAGCC
>CAYRAC010000340.1:2856-5024 GCA_964422045.1 uncultured Steroidobacteraceae bacterium | reverse complement strand
GCGAAGCGTTCGGCCTCCTCGCGCCAGTTGGGGATGAGCGTGGTCGGCACGACGATGAGCGCCGGCCGATCGAGGCGCCCGGCCTCCAGTTCGGCGAGCACGTGCGCGAGGGCCTGAACGGTCTTTCCGAGCCCCATGTCGTCCGCAAGAACGCCGCCAAGCGCGTGCTCGCGCAAGTATTGCAACCAGCTCAATCCCTGGCGCTGGTACTCGCGCAGCTCCGCCTTGAGACCGCGCGGCACGGGCACCTGGCATACGCCACACCCCGAGCGCAGCCGCTGCGCCAGGTCCCGAATCGACGCATCGCCGTGAAACTGCCAGCGACCGAGCCCCTCCAAGGCGTCGAGCCGGCCGCCATCCCATCGACTGATACGAAGCGCACTCTCGCCGGAAACGTCCGCGTCGAACAGATCGATGAGCACCCGCACCAGGGGTTTGAGACGCTGGGCGGTCAAGCGCAGTTTCTCGCCGCGGTCGGTCTTTAAGTCAAAGGTCTCGGCATCGGCGATCTGCTCGAGCCCGCCCGAGAGCCAGCGCGCATCGCGCCTGAACAACTGCGCGAGCAACGGCTCCAAGCGCACCGCGCGATCCCCCACGGTGATCCCCATGTCCAAGTCAAACCAGCCATCGCCGGCCTCTCGTACGGAACCATCGATCGCATCGATCGTAATCACGTTGTAACGAAACTCATCGGCCATCACGCACCGCCAACCGGCGGCGCGCAGCGCGGGCAGGGTCTCGGCCACGAACGCCGGCCACGCCTCGGGATCCTTGAGGCCGAACACTCCCTCCGGGAGCGGTTGGGCGCTATAGATGCGTTGCGTGGGGATCTTCTCGAGCCCTGAGCGGCGTACCTCGAGCAGGCGTCGGTGTTCGGACTCGCGGCGGCGCTTCAATTGCACGACTTCGCCTTGAGCGTTCCGGCGTAGGGTTATATCGCTATGCGCCTCGATGGTCAGGTGCGCATAGTCGAAGCTCACCGTCGCGAAATCCAGCATCCGCTGCGATGTCGGCCTCCAACCCGATCCGTAGGTCGACACCGAGTCGAGGTGAAGGACCGGTACCGGCTCGGTATCGATCACGCGTAGCGCTGCGGCGTCGAGGGCCGGCGGGGGCGGCAGATCCGGCGCCAGGTCGCGCAGCACCGCGCCGACCAGGGGCGCTTCCTCGAGCGAGATGGGCGGCATCGAGAGTAAATCCGCGAGGTGCGAAGTCGGCCACGGACACTCGACCACCCCGGCTTCTCCCGTCCGTTCATCGACGTACCAGAAAGGGTCCGTGGCGATGAGTAGCGTCGAGGGCGGATCGGTGCTGAGCACACAGCGCAGATGCTGCGATGCCTGCGCCTGCCATTCGAGTGCCCCACGACGCGGGGCACCCGCGCGCAGCTCCCGCGGGGGAACCGAGGCGCGAATCGCCGCTTTGGCAAAGGCGCGGCCGGTCGCGATCAGCTGCTGCAAGAGCTCGCCGCCCGCGGTGCCGCGCAACACCAAGCCCCCGTAGTCTTCCCGGGCGCGGCCAAACCACAGGCGGCGCAGCAGCGTCAAATCCTCCTCACAGAGAAATTTCATCGGCTTGACGAGCGCGGCTTCGACGTTGTTCCAGGGCTCATCGAGGATGCGAATCGTGCCATCGGGCTTGAGGCGCGCCTTGTACAAAGTGACTTCGGGGCCGCGGTACGAGGGACCAATCACGTAAGCGAGCGCAATCGTGGCCTTCGCTGTCGAGGACTTCCGGACCGAGGTGCTGTGACGCGTCCGAAAGGCCTCGAGCCACTGAACGAGCTCGGGGCGTACGGGGGCCGGCGTTTTCGGCACGAGTTCCAAGCCCGCGATCAAGAGCGCCGCCACGTGCTTGCAGTCGTATCCCACCGGACAGGAGCATTCGCCGTCGACGACTAATTCGTCATCGTCCTGCTCAAACTGTACGTGGACCTGATACGGTCGACGCTCCGTCCCTTGTACCCTGCCGTTGAGCGTGTTGTCGGTCCACGACACGTGCGACACCGAGTGGCAGTACGGTCGCGCCTTGGCCACCGTATGGGCGCCGAGCCAATCGGCGATTTTCTCATGGTCATAGAAGACGGGCAGCATCGAGGCGATTATCCGGGCGCAGCGCGCCGATGTGCAAATTCCTTAGGATCCGCGCGAGCAAGGCGAAAACTTGAG
>CAYRAC010000340.1:0-2846 GCA_964422045.1 uncultured Steroidobacteraceae bacterium | reverse complement strand
GATCATAGACGAAGGGCCGCATCGCGCGATTATCCAGGCGAGATATGCCGATGCGCAAATTCGATAGGGGCCGCGGGATCGGGGCGCAAGCTTGAGTCGTCGGGAGCAAGGACTGATGAAGGGAGTCAGGCAGAAGGGTTCGCTGATCAACTAGAAAGATCGGGGTTGGGCTCTCCAGAGCGATTGCAATCCCATTACCGCGAAACGGCGCGGTGTGTAGAATCTTGGGGCTGATCGAGAGGGGTCCTGCGGGTCCACCGCGCGATTGATACCGCATCGCCGGCCAGCGGCAAAAAACCAAGACTGGGCGGGCACGATCCTTAGTCCTTGCGGATCGCTGGATAACAAGGGAGCGATGCTGTTTGCAAAGATCGAAATACCACATCCGTGTGATGCGTCCGACGTTCGAGCGCGCGATCCTCACGGTCGAGGCCTCATCCGAGAAGGCGGCGATGCGGGCGGCATTGGAGCAGGCCGCTCGGCTCACCGACAACGAGTGGGCGCTCCTTGAAGCCGAGAGAGAGCAACCGGTTGTCGAAATCGCCCTCCCGGAAGAAGAAGCCGAAGGGTCAGACAATGATCTGCTCGCATACTTACGCGACGTCCAGCATGCCTATGCCCTGCTGCAGGCGGATCTTGCGGAGGCCGGCGGCTCTTTCATCGTACCGACCTGGCTGCGACGCCAGCCGGGGCTGGCGATTGCCGATATCACGCAAGACTGGAACGAGGCACTGTCGGGCATTTATGAGGAAGGGGTGGAAGGGTTTATTACCTGGCTTGGTCAACAGACGCGCCCCACCAATGTAGTGGATTTCTTTGCCGAACGCGAAAAACGCCGAGGAAAGTCCCGCGAAGAACCATATGGCAGCTGACGGCCAAGAGCGGGCATCAAACCCAGGGATTTACCTGCCCGAATCCGGTCATTCGAAATCCCGCCTCGATGCTTACTTCACGTTCTCTATCTTCACGATACTGCCTTTCGCCTGCGGATCGTTGGGATCCTTAACGACGGTCACATATAAGTCTCTCTCGCCGTTGCCGAACGCGACGTTGGTAGTTCCGGCGCCCGCGGCGATGTGAAATACATGCAGCAGTTTGCCTTCGGGAGAAATTTTCAATACCTTCCCACCAGACCACTGGGCCACATAGATGTTGCCATTGTGGTCGATCTTCATGCTGTCCGGCCCAAGCCACCAGGACTCGACCTTGTTGGGTGTCAGCAGATTCAGCAGTGCAAAATTTGATCTGTGGGAGAGCGATCCGTCGGAATTGACGCTGAACTTCAGCATGCAATTTCCGACTGTCTCGCTGACGTAGAGTGTCTTCTGATCTGGCGAGACGCCAATGCCATTGGCGTAGTTAAGATCGTCGGCCACCTTGACCCACTTTTGGCTTCCCGGTGCCAGATAGACGATCTTGCCGATTACGGCTGTCGGAAGGCCTTCAGAGGGACCAAAAACGGTGGCATATGCTCCGCCATTGGCAGCAACCATGACATCATTGATTCCGCCCGTGAAAGGAATGCCTTTGTCATCGGAATCCCAGCGGCGAAGTTGTTTGCCAGTCATGTCGAGCTCAAGGATCGCACCATGCTCAGCGGTGCAGGCGAGCAGCAAGGTCTTCTGCTTGGTGAGCGCGAGCCCATTGTGACTGCAACCCGCAAGCGTGTTCAGCACCGTGGTTGTCTTGCCATTCCATCTGGACAAGGTATTGGAAATCCAACCCACGAAATACAAGTTACCATCAATGTACAGGGGGCCCTCGGGCCCAAAGACGCCGGAGACGATAGTCACTTCGCCCGCTGTGGCGGCGGTAGCAACCCACAGTGTCAAGGCGAAGATACAAACAAATTGGATTTTCTTCATCTTGGCTCCTATGCGCTCCGAACTACGTCGCGGCGCTGCGCATCTCCGGAGCATACAGATTTCGTTTTTAGCTAGGCAAAAAACACGGTGTACCCCACTCAAGAGCTGTCACTCACCTGCGCCCGCTTTGGGTCGCGACCTGCCCGATATCCGCCAAGGGCGGCGGCGCTGGCCACCCAGGCCGCCGACCGTTCCAGACCCTAAACCTCGGTCTGTTCTGCCATTTCCAGTGCGTCGTCGACCTCGATCCCAAGGTACCTCACTGTGCTTTCAAGCTTGGAGTGACCTAACAGCAGTTGCACTGCGCGCAGGTTCTTTGTTCGCCGGTAGATCAGCGTCGCCTTCGTCCGGCGCATCGTATGGGTGCCATAGGCGTCGGCATCCAGGCCGATTTCGGTAACCCACGCCTCGACGATTCGGGCATATTGGCGTGTCGTCAAATGAGGTGAGAGTCGCAGCCGAATTGGAAATAAATAGTCCTCGGTCTTGAGCGCCGCATGCCGAATCCAAGCGCACACGGATTTCCGAGTCGGTTCCGTGATTTCGAACTGCACCGGCCGCTGGGTTTTCTGTTGCATGACTATCGCGCGAGCAGCGATCCGCTCACCATGGGCGACGTCACGCACTCGTAGCTGCACAAGATCACAGCCCCGCAGTTTGCTGTCGATTGCTAAATTGAACAACGCTAGTTCGCGCTTGCGATCGGCTATTTCCAGGCGAACTCGAATCGCCCAAATGTCGCGAAGCTTAAGCGGTGCCTTTTGCCCTACCAGCTTGCCCTTGTTCCACGGTTCGCGGCGGCCGGCTTGGCCAGAGATTGCAGGGGGTGCCAACATGTTGAACTCCTACTGTTTGAAGGGGAGTTCGGAGAGTGGAATTCACCTGCTGCAAGGCATATCGACCGATCGTAAGATCTTGATTCGGCAATTTAACAGTGCGGGTTTCGCGGCGCACCGCCAACGAGCGTTGACGACCCCAAGC
>CAYRAC010000339.1:0-5028 GCA_964422045.1 uncultured Steroidobacteraceae bacterium | reverse complement strand
GAAACAGCGTGGTCTTGCCCGCGCCGTTCGGCCCGATGATGCCGACGATGCCGCCGGGCGGCAGGTTGAAGCTCAAGGAATCGATCAGCAAACGCTCGCCGTAACCCTTGCGCAGGTTCTTGGTTTCGATGACCAGGTCCCCGAGGCGATCACCGGGGGGAATATAAATTTCATTGGTTTCGTTGCGCTTCTGGAAATCCTGCGAAGCCAGTTCTTCGTAGCGCTGCAGACGCGCCTTGGATTTAGCCTGACGCGCTTTGGGATTGGTGCGTACCCACTCCAATTCGCGCTTCAAGGTCTTGGCGAGAGCGTCCTGCTGGCGTTCTTCCTGCGCCAACCGCTGTTCCTTCTGCTCGAGCCAGGAGGAGTAGTTGCCCTGCCACGGAATTCCGTGCCCGCGGTCGAGTTCCAAAATCCATTCCGCCACGTTGTCGAGAAAGTAGCGATCGTGGGTCACGGCGATCACGGTGCTTGGGTATTCCTCGAGAAAGTGTTCGAGCCAGGCCACCGATTCCGCATCGAGGTGGTTGGTCGGTTCGTCGAGCAGCAGCATGTCGGGCTTCGACAACAGCAGGCGGCACAGCGCGACGCGGCGCTTCTCGCCGCCCGACAGCTTGCCCACCACCGCGTCCCACGGCGGCAAACGGAGCGAGTCGGCGGCAATTTCCAGCTTGCGCTCGAGCTCCCAGCCGCCGACCGCATCGATCTTGTCCTGCATCTTGGCTTGTTCTTCCATGAGTTTGTTCATTTCGTCATCCGACATGGGCTCGGCAAAGCGATCGCTGATCGCATTGAAGCGATCGATCAGGCTCTGCACGTCGCCGACCCCCTCGCCGACCACTTCGCGGACCGTCTTCTGCTCATCGAGCTGCGGTTCCTGCGGCAGGTAGCCGACTTTGATGCCGGCCTGCGCGCGCGCTTCGCCCTCGATTTCCTTGTCGACGCCGGACATGATCTTGAGCAGGGTGGATTTGCCGGAGCCATTCAAGCCCAGCACGCCGATTTTGGCGCCGGGAAAGAAGCTCAAGGAGATGTCGCGCAAAATAATGCGCTTGGGCGGCACGACTTTGCCCACCCGGTTCATGGTGTAAATGAACTGAGCCATTTGCTTCCTATGGTTGAATTCTTCGCGTGAACGCGCGGGGATCGCCCGGAATTATCCGCGAGTAGCGGAAACTTGTCACGATGAGGGTTTGTCGCTAGGGAACCCCATATGAATCGGCTACAATTATCGGCTAGCTGTCGGGAGAGTTAGCCCATGTTCAGTTCTCAAATGACTATTGCCGGCTTCGATCCGGAGCTCGCGAAGGCGATCGCGGACGAGCGCAACCGCCAGGAAGACCACATCGAACTCATCGCCTCGGAGAACTATACGAGTCCGCGCGTGCTCGAAGCGCAAGGCTCGGTTCTCACCAACAAGTACGCGGAAGGCTATCCCGGGAAGCGCTACTACGGCGGCTGCGAATTCGTCGATGTCGCGGAGAGCCTGGCGATCGAGCGGGCAAAACAGCTGTTCGGCGCCGCCTATGCCAATGTGCAGCCGCATTCCGGCAGTCAGGCGAATGCCGCCGTGTATCTGGCGCTGCTCAATCCGGGCGATACGATTCTCGGCATGAGTTTGGATCATGGCGGTCACTTGACGCATGGCGCGAAGGTCAACTTCTCCGGCAAACTGTTCAACGCCCTGCAATATGGAATCAAGTCCGGGAACGGCGAAATCGATTACGACCAGGTGCAGAGCCTGGCCCGGGAACATCGGCCGCGCGTGGTGATCGCCGGATTCTCGGCGTACTCGCGGGTCATCGACTGGCAGCGCTTTCGCAGCATCGCGGACTCGGTGGGCGCCTATTTGTTCGTCGATATGGCGCATGTCGCCGGCCTGGTCGCGGCGGGTGTTTATCCGAACCCGGTGCCGTTCGCCGATGTGGTGACGACCACGACGCACAAGACGCTGCGCGGACCGCGCGGCGGTTTGATCCTGGCGCGGCCGCATCCGGAACTGCACAAGAAGTTCAATTCGCTGGTATTTCCCGGCACCCAGGGCGGCCCGCTGATGCACGTGATCGCCGCCAAGGCGGTGGCGTTTCTCGAGGCGCTGCAGCCGGAATTCAAAACCTATTGCGCGCAGGTCGTCACGAACGCGCGCGTCATGGCGCAAGTCCTGCAGGAACGCGGCTACAAAATCGTCTCCGGCGGCACCGACAATCATCTGTTCTTGCTCGACTTGGTCGACAAGAACATTACGGGCAAGGACGCCGACGCCGCGCTCGGACGCGCCCACATCACCGTGAACAAGAACGCGGTGCCCAACGATCCTCGGCCGCCGGCCATCAGCAGCGGGCTGCGCATCGGTACGCCCGCGGTGACGACCCGCGGCTTCAAGGAGGCCGAAGTCCGGCAGCTGACCGGGTGGATCGCCGACGTACTGGATCATATGGGCGATGAGTCCGTGATCGAGCGCGTGCGGGCCGAAGTGTCGACGATCTGCCGGCGCTATCCCGTGTATGGCTAGCCGTATGGCTAGCCGCGAGGCGCTCCTATGCATTGTCCCTTCTGCGGCCACACGGAGACCAAGGTAATCGACTCGCGTCTGGCGGGCGAAGGGCGCCAGATTCGCCGGCGCCGCGAGTGCCTGGAGTGCACCGAGCGCTTCACCACGTTCGAGACCGCCGAGCTGCTGCTGCCGACCGTGGTCAAAGGCGACCGCAGCCGCGAGCCATTCGATGAGAACAAGCTGCTGCACGGAATGCAAAAGGCGCTCGAGAAGCGCCCGGTCAGCCGCGACGCGATCGAGGCGGCGGTGGCGAGAATTTGCCACAAGTTGCGCAGCCTGGGCGAACGGGAAATCGCCGCGCGCAGCATCGGCGAAATGGTGATGGAGGAGCTGCGGCACCTCGATGAGGTCGGATATGTGCGCTTCGCCTCCGTTTACCGCAGTTTTCAAGATATCGAAGCCTTCCGCAACGAAATAGACCAATTGCGCCGCCATCGCCGGCGCCGCGAGCCGAGCAAGGATCAGCTGCCGCTGTTGCCGGGCGAACAGCCGGAGGATGAGGCCGAATGAGTCAAGCCGCCGCATCGCTGGACGAGAGCCATCTGGCGCGCGCGCTCGAACTGGCCGCACGCGCTCTTTACACCACCGATCCCAACCCCCGCGTCGGCTGTGTGGTGGCGCGAGACGATCGGGTGCTCGGCGAAGGCTGGCACGTGCGGGCGGGCGAGGCGCATGCGGAAGTCCTGGCGCTCGCCGCCGCCGGGCCGGAGGCCCGCGGCGCCACCGTGTACGTGACGCTCGAGCCCTGCAATCATACGGGCCGCACGCCGCCGTGCACCGATGCACTGATTGCAGCGGGTGTCGCGCGGGTGGTGTGCTGCAGCCGCGATCCGAATCGGCGGGTTGCCGGCGGCGGTATCGAACGGTTGCAAGCGGCCGGCATTGCCGTGTCGGTGGGCCCATTGGAAGCCGCGGCGCGCGCGCTCAATGCGGGCTTTTATTCGCGCATGGAGCGCGGCCGCCCGTTCATCCGCTTGAAATTGGCAATGAGCCTCGACGCGCGCACCGCGCCGGCCGCGCCGGCCGCGGCAGGCCGCAGGTGGATCACGAGCGAGGCGGCGCGCGCCGACGTGCAGTGCTTCAGGGCACGCAGCGGCGCGATACTCACGGGCGCAGGTACGGTGCGCAGCGACGATCCGCGGCTCGACGTCCGAATGGCGTACGGCCCGTGGATCAGGCAACCGCTGCGGGTGCTGCTCGACCCCATGCTGTCTTGCCCGGCCACGGCGAAGCTATTCGACGGCGGCGGCGCATTGGTTTTCGCCGCGCCGGATGCGCCGCTGCGCGATCAAGATCGCGCCAGGGTCGAACGGCTGGCGCGCGCCGCCGGCGGCTTGGATCTGCATGCCGTCATCGCGCGCTTGAACGAACTCGAAATCAACGAACTCCTGGTCGAGTGCGGGCCGCGCTTGGCCGGCTCGTTCGTGCTCTCGAACCTCGTGGATGAATTCGTGTTGTACGTGGCTCCGACACTGCTCGGGGCCGACGCGGCTCCGCTGCTGCATGTGGGCGGCCTTAGGGCCCAGGGCAGCCTCCCCGCATTCGAATTCAAGGATGTGCAGCGCATCGGGCCCGATCTGCGATTGATCCTCACTCCAAAGTAAAGCCTAATTATGTTTACCGGAATAATCGTCGCGAGCGGCATAGTGGACTCCTTGCAGGAAAAAGGCGGCGACGTCGAACTCGGGGTCGACGCCCCGGACCTCGATAAAAATCGGCTGGCTATCGGCGACAGCATCAGCGTGCAAGGCGTTTGTCTAACGGTCATCCGCCAGCTCGAGACCCGTTTCTACGCGGATGTGTCGCGCGAAACACTGGCCAAAACGACGTTGGGTGAGCTCAATCCCGGATCCCGAGTGAACCTGGAGCCGAGTCTGCGCGTCGGCGACGCGTTGGGCGGCCATTGGGTGAGCGGGCACGTCGATGCGGTGGGTCGACTGCGTGCGCTGGTTCAGGATGCGCGATCATGGCGACTGGAGTTCGAATTGCCGCAACCCCTGATGCGCTTCGTCGCGCAAAAAGGCTCGATCTGCATCGATGGCGTCAGCCTCACGGTCAACAACGTCGACGGCCGCCGCTTCGACGTCAACGTCATCCCGCACACGCTTAAAGTCACGACGCTCGGCGAGCTCAAAGTCGAGGGCGGCGTCAATATCGAAATCGACGTGATCGCCCGATACCTGGAGCGGCTTTCGCAGCCCTCCTCCGACCAGCGTTAGCTAGCGCTCGAACCCCCTGGGGTGCCCCGTCGCGGGCGGTCCAGGTCGTGTGATACATCTCAGCCAGGGTCGTCTCATGCACCGCAGCGACAGCGGCCGCCGCAAACAGCGCGAGGGTTGCGGCAACGGCCAACAGGAAGCAACCCCGGATCACGCCCGCGAGGGTACCTACCTGCATTTCATGAGGGTAAATCGGCTGGTGCGTGTTTGCACACTTCGAAAGGAGGGTGTCCGGGCGCCGCAAGTCTGAAATTA
>CAYRAC010000338.1:3382-5066 GCA_964422045.1 uncultured Steroidobacteraceae bacterium | reverse complement strand
TGATTGAACCGGGCCAACCGTGAGTGATGATGATCGGCAACGCATTCGGATGCTTTGAACGAACATGAATGAAGTGGATGTCCACGCCATCAATCGTGGTCACAAACTGCGGCAACGCGTTAAGGCGCGTCTCGAACTTCCGCCAGTCATAGTCCGACTGCCAGTACCGCGCGAGTTCTTGAATTGTCGCGAGCTGCACGCCTTGTGATGAATCCGATACCAGTTCACGCGAGGGCCATTTTGTCAACGATATGCGACGGCGTAATTCCGCGAGCTCCGCATCGCTTGCGTGATACTTGAACGGCCGGATGGAAGAATCCCCCGGCGGGCGCGGGGCGGCGGGGCTGCCGCTCGTCGATCCATTGGAACTCGACACGCTTGCTCTCGCCACGGATGCAACCGTCGTGGCTTCGGCCACTAATCGGTATGGTGGCACCGGATCTGCGCGCACTGGAATGATGGGCAGCGCCAGGCTGATTGTTCCCACTAGTGCGTATGCTAGAGACGGATTCTTGCAAAGTATAAAATGCAATACCGACACCGCCGGCGAGCGAGCTCCTGCTCGGTCAAGTTGCCCACGGCACGGAAAACGTTGTTTTTTGTCAGTGGAAATCTGCGTCGTTTTTTCACTCATGAGGGAAATCTCTTTCACGTGAATTGATATTGCGTGGACACCTGCGAATGGACTTGTGGAGCGGCCCAATGCGGGGCGAATTGCAGCAGGTGGGACGGCGCTGGATCTATTGCACGATGGTGTATATCGGTGCTGCGCACGGCATTCCAGGTTGCCGGAAATGTCTGGGCATCACGCTACACAGACGCAGTCAACGGTTTCGACCCGATGAGAATGGGGTCCGGCATCGCGCATGACACCACCCGAAAGGGGGGGTCTATACGTTCATGTAATCGCCTCACCGGCGGATTCCTGATTCCATGCGCCAATGACTTCGTCTATTCGCGCAGTTCTTTCTCGTGCAGAGTTTTACCGATTCCTGATCCGGTGGCTCGCATATCGTTCGGCCTCGCTCGAGAAAAGGTCGGCGCAAAGACCTGATGAAGATGCCCGCGCCAGCCGAAAAAAATGACGCCAGGGATCAAATCCAGATGGGCACGGAGTGAACACATGATTGATATCACAGCCGGATCTCCAGTTCCGTGGCTCAAAGGACGCCTGCGTTATTTGTCTACTCAATGGGCGCTCGTACTGCCAACTGCGTGCGCGCTGGTACTTGCTGGTAGATTGGCGGGCGCCGACGGCTTCGTCTCTTCGTTCTTCCTTGGAGTGGGCCTCTTGGGAGCCGTGACTGCGGCCGTCCATCACTCGGAGGTTATCGCCCATCGTATTGGCGAACCGTACGGTACTCTCGTGTTGGCGCTGACGGTGACGATTATCGAGGTGGCACTCATTGTCTCTCTTATAGCCTCCGGCGGTTCGGCGGAAACCGCCATTGCACGCGATACCGTGTTTGCCTCGATAATGCTAATTCTGACGGGATTGATGGGGCTTTGTCTATTGGTCGGGGGCCAACATCACACGGAACAACGATTCGGTCTTGAAGGGGTGAGTGCCTCCCTGGCGACCCTCGCAACCATCGGTGCGCTCACGCTCATTTTTCCCAATTTCACAACAACTGCGCCTGGCCCGGCATACAGCAATAGTCAACTCGCATTCGTTGCAACGGTG
>CAYRAC010000338.1:0-3372 GCA_964422045.1 uncultured Steroidobacteraceae bacterium | reverse complement strand
CGGTGTCGCTATTGCTCTACGCCACTTTCATTTTCGTCCAGACGATTCGCCACCGTGACTACTTCCTGCCGCAAACCGGCCCGGATGGCGCGGACGCCCGTGCGATCCCACCGAGCAAGCGGGAGATGTACATCAGCGTCGGAGCGTTGGCAGCCTGCGTTCTAATGGTTGTCGTGATCGCCGAGGTGCTTGCTCCACAGATGGAGAATGCTCTCGTGGTGATGAACGCGCCGAAGGAGCTCGTAGGCTTGATTGTATCCAGCGTCGTGCTCATGCCGGAAGGCGTCGCGGCCATTCGTGCCGCGCGCCGGAATCGTCTACAGACGAGTCTAAACTTGGCTTTGGGTTCCGCGCTTGCGAGTATTGGATTTACGATTCCGGCTGTCGCCATCATATCGTTGTTCAATGGCTGGACGCTTGCACTCGGGTTACCACAAAAAGAGAGTGTCTTGCTGGGCTTGGCGCTACTCGTGTCCAGTCTGTCGCTCAACACCGGACGGACCACGGTTTTACAAGGCGCAGTCCACCTGACGATCTTCATGGTCTATGTCTTCACAGTTGTGGTTCCGTGATACCGACACCAACGGGTAATTACGAATGCCTTATGTTGCGCTTCTAATTGCGGAGTGCCGCAATCGTCCATCCTGGATTGGGCGGCTTATCGCAATCATATAGGAGCAATCTGTGATGACTAGTTCATTTGTAAACTCACAGGGTCGTTTGCGTCACCGGGCGTGGCTGATCCTGATTCTCGCGGCGGGCGCATTCGCGCAAGGGTGTACGACGACCCGCGTGAGTTCTGACTTCGATCGAGGCGCGCGGTTTGATGGCTATCGTACGTATGCGTGGCTTCCGCGCGCACACGAAAGCGGACGCAATCCTTTGGTTGCTCGCTTTGCGCGGGAATCCATTGACGCGGAACTGAAGCAAAAGGGCTTCGTTCCTGCGGTCGATCCATCCATGGCCGATTTCGAAGTGGATTTCACCATTGGCGCGCACGATCGACTCGACGTGAATGCATATCCATCCGTATATCGCGGTCCTTGGGGCTGGGGACGTGGGTACTACGGCGACACAATCGATATCCGCCAATATCGCGAGGGGATCCTGGCCATAGATGTATTTGATGGGCGAACCCATCAGCCGGTATGGACCGGGCGAGCTACTAAGGAGATCACCCGCGCGGATCAAGCGCGCTCGGATGGGCCGATTCGGGTCGCCGCTGCAGCAGTTCTTGCACAATTTCCGCCTCCATCGGCGAGGGAGCAATCCAAATCGGAGTAGGGCAACGAGTGGGTAACGGGCCCCAGAAGCACGGGAATCCGAACTGCCGTGCTTCTGTTCTATCCAGATCTCGCCGACGTTGTCTGGAAAATCGAATCCGGTGTTGTGGTTGTGTGTGGCACTGCGCCTCGCACGCGTGCGTGAACAGTCCAACCTTTCAGCATCTATCGCCGTCTATCGTCTCCAAGCGGAATGTTTTGGCGGTAGGTCTGACGGTAAGTTCGTTCTACGCTTAGGAAGAAGTTAAGAGTGGCCGGTACTTATAAGTGCCGGAGACAATTGAGTGGGAGTGAGCAGACCAAGGATCTTCTACGGTGTCGCATGGTCGGCCGAGTGAGTTAACTCTGAGTTTCGGGGCAAACCGGGCCACCTCCATCCCCTGCGCGCGCGGAAGTTCGTTTGGGCAATTTGTTGAATTGCTTTGCTGATGCCGCTCGTAGTCGAAATGGCGATGCTTTGAATGTCGAGCTCAACTTGTCTCTAGGCGAGGACTGCCCCAAAGACAACCTTCTTGAATTCGATCAGTGCCGCGGCACTCTTTTCAGCGCGCATCCGCAGAAGTGCACCTTCCCAGCTGTTCAATACAAATCGCGCCAGCAAAGCTGAGGGAAGCCGCGTGCTAATAGCTCCTTGTTCTTGCGCCTCGCTGATGCACTGCTCGAAGTAGTGATCCCATGATTCGAACTGCTTTGCCAAACGATCGCGCAGGAGTTCACTGTGATCGGCAATTTCCGCGCTGAAATTGCCCAGCAGGCAGCCCTTCACGAATCCGGCAGCCTTTAACGCTTCAATCCGATCGTCGAAATAGGCTTCCAGCCGCTCCCGCGGCGCAGCCTTAGCGTTGCAGAGAATGGCGCGTAGCTTGCTCTCATTGCGATCGAAATACGCCCCGAGCACTTCTGCGCCGAACGCTTCCTTACTCGCGAAATGATTGTAGAAGGAGCCCTTGGGCACCTCGGCTCCCTCAACGATGCTTTGGATGCCAGTGGCGGCATAGCCATCGGCATGAAGCATGCGCAAGCCGACCTGGACAAGATTCTTGCGTGTGTCGGGGTTTGGCTTCGGTCCACGACGTGGCGATGAGCGGGCGGGCATTCAATTTCTCCTTGACAAACTCAAGACGACCGGTCAGAGTAAGTTTACGGGATCCGAAGGTAGGGGTCAACGATGCCTGATTTCTACGGGGATTCCAGGACATTTGCGGTCATAGGACTGAACCCGGAACACGCCGCGGCGCGGAATCGAGCGACATTTGTTGCGAGGAGGAGATCATGGTCTCAAAGCTCGATGTCAGAATCCCCGTGGATCGAGGATTCGAACTGGGTGCCTGGCTGTTTCGGCCGGAAAGCGCGGGTAACTTCCCGGCCATTACCATGGCCCACGGCTTTGCCGGCACCAAAGAACATGGCATCGAGCGCTTCGCGCGCGAATTTGCCGCTGCCGGTTTTGTGGTGCTGGTCCATGACCACCGCAATTTTGGATCAAGTGGCGGCGAGCTGCGCGGGGATATAGACCCTTGGCAGCAAATCGCCGATTGGCGTCGCGCAATCTCCTATCTCGAGACGCGCCCGGAGGTCGATCCGACCCGCATTGGCCTATGGGGCACGAGCTATGCCGGCGGACATGCCATCGTGCTGGGCGCCACCGATCGCCGCTTACGCTGCGTTGTGGCCCAGGTCCCCACGATTAGCGGGTACGAGCAGGGGTTGCGGCGGGTCTCGCCGGAGGCCTTGCCCGCCCTGGAACATCTGTTCGACGAGGATGAACGGGCGCAATTGCGTGGCGAACCGCCGCGACGACAGGCCGCCGTGAGCGTCGATGCCGCCATGCCAGCTGCGTATCGCTCCTTGGAGGCGCTTGATTTCTATCTGCAGCCCGTCCCCGTCGGGGTCTGGGAGAACGAAATTACCCTTCGCGCGACGCGGGCGGCACGCCTTTACGAACCCGGAAATTGGATCTCCAGGGTGGCGCCAACGCCTTTGTTAGTCGTCGTTGCCCGAGAGGACAACGTCACCCTCACGGATCTTGCTCTCAGGGCCTATGAGCGCGCGCTGGAGCCCAAGCGACTCGCGATGATCCCGGGCGGGC
>CAYRAC010000337.1:0-5072 GCA_964422045.1 uncultured Steroidobacteraceae bacterium | reverse complement strand
AACGAGAAGATCGATCGCATGTTCAAGAAGTCAGTGTCGAAGTAAATCGGGCATTTGCCTCGAAGATACGCCGCGGTCACTCCGCGGCGTTTTTTTTGCGCGCGAAATTTGCGCGTCAATAGCGAATCAGAGCCGAACCCCAGGTGAAGCCGCCGCCGAACGCCTCCAATAGCAGCAGTTGTCCGCGCTTCACGCGGCCATCGCGAATACCCGTATCGAGAGCCAAAGGCACCGACGCGGCGGAGGTATTGCCCTGCGTATTGATGGTCACGATCACCCGTTCCATCGGTAGATCAAGGCGTTTGGCGATCGCCTCGATGATTCGAATGTTCGCCTGATGCGGGATCAGCCAGTCGAGCTGATCCTTGCTGATCCCGTTGGCATTGAGCGTCTCCGTGACCAAAGCCCCGAGCGTGTTGACGGCGACCTTGTAGACTTCGTTGCCCTTCATCTGGACGCCGGCCTTACCCTCGCGAATCAATTTGAAGCCCTTGGAGACTCCGTCCGGGTACAACAACAAATCCTTGTATTTGCCGTCGGAATGCAGGCGCGTGCTGATGATCCCCGGCTCGGGTGAGGGTTTCAGCACCACCGCCCCGGCACCGTCCGCGAATAGCACGCACGTGCCGCGGTCGTTCCAATCGACGATGCGCGTCAGCGTCTCGGCGCCGACCACGAGCGCGCATTTCGACTCCCCCAAGCGCACGAATTTGTCCGCAACACTCAGCGCGTAGACAAAGCCGGTGCAGGCGGCTTCGAGGCTGAAAGCCGGACAGCCATGGATGCCCAATCGGTCTTGCAACAAGGTGCCGACATTCGGAAACACGAGATCTGGCGTGGTTGTGCCTACGCAAATCAGGTCGATGTCCGCGGCGGTGATGCATGCGTCCTGCATCGCGCGCCGCGCCGCGTGCTCGGCGAGATCGGTCGTCGTCTCGCCTTCGGCGGCCACGTGTCGCTGTTCGATTCCCGTGCGCGTACGAATCCATTCATCGCTGGTGTCGACGAGTCTCTCGAGATCCGCATTGGTAAGGATTTTGCTTGGTAGGTAACTACCGGTTCCGGCGATACGTGAGTACATCGAACTCCCTTAGACCCCGCGTGAAGCGCCCAGCCGTTGCGCGATGCGCGCCGGTACGCCGCTGCGCGCTTCAAGTACCGCGACTTCGATGGCGCGCTGAAACCCGTACAGGTCGGTGCCGCCATGACTCTTGATGACTATCCCGTTCAAACCTACCATGCTCGCGCCATTGTAGCGGCGCGGATCGATCCGCGTGCGCAACGCCTTGAGGGCGGGCCGCGCAGCGAGGTAGCCGAGCTTGCGCAACGCGGTGCGACTGAACTCCTCGCGCAGCGCGTCGGCGATCAATCGCGCGGCGCCTTCCATCGCTTTCAGGGCCACGTTGCCGGTGAAGCCGTCGGTGACCACGACATCGACTTTATCGGAAAAAATATCGTCGCCCTCGACGAAACCAACGTAATTAAGATCGCTGGCCGTCAACAGATTGTGCGCCGCCTGCACGATGTCGTTGCCTTTGATCTCCTCGGCGCCAATATTGAGCAATCCCACGCGCGGCCGGTCGTGCGCGCCCTGCAAGTCCGCCGCCAGCACCGATCCCATGACGGCAAACTGCGAAAGCTGCTCCGGCGTGCAGGATGCATTCGCCCCGAGATCCAACATGTAAGTGTGCCCGCCGCGCGACGGGATCAGCGAAACGATGGCCGGCCGCTCCACGCCGGGAAGCATCTTCAAGACGAAGTGCGCGGTTGCCATCAACGCACCGGTATTGCCGGCGCTGACGCACGCATGCGCCTCATTCGACTTGACCAAGTCGATGGCGCGCCGCATCGACGAGTCCTTCTTGCGCCGCAAGGCATCGCGCGGATGATCGCTCATCTCAACGACATCGGCCGCATGCAGGCAATACACATTGGCGGGGACTGCACTCCCCAGTTCGCGCTCAAGTTCGGCTTGCCGCCCGATCAAGGTAAAGCGGACGTCGCTGAATTCCTGGGCCGCGGCCACGGCGGCAGGCACGGATATGGACGCCCCTCGATCGCCACTCATGGCATCGATGGCAATGTGCAGCAGCGCAGACACGGTGCGTCAAATAAGCCCGAGCGCCGGGCGAACCGTCGCCGGCACTCGCGAATTATTCTTCGGCCGCTGCCGCGTCCGCCTTGGTCTGAAGCACCTTGCGGCCGCGATAGAACCCCTCGCGAGAAATTCGGTGACGCGAATGGGTTTCGCCACTCTTGGCGTCGATCGACACCGCGGGCAGCGGTAACGCCGAATGCGAGCGATGCATGCCGCGTTTGGAGGGGGTTTTTCTGCTTTTTTGAACTGCCATGGGTGCTATGTCCTATCAAGTTTTCTTTAACAAATCCTGCAATCCGGCAAACGGGCGCGAACGCTCGTCCGCCTCGAAAGCCGGCGTTACCCTAGCGCAGCTCTGCGGCTCATGCAGCGCTACGATCGGTAGTGCCAACAACAATTCTTCCTCGGCCAGTTCGCGCAGGCTCACCTGCCCCCCCTCGCTCGCATACACTTCCCGCTCGGAGTCAACGGCAGCCGCGTCGGCGGCGCTCGAAAACTCGATCTCGCTGCTGCCGGCGGCGGGATAGGCGAAGCCTCGCAAACACCGCTGGCATACCAGATGCGGCGACGCTTCGATCGCGACGTTGGCGATCGCCCGGCCCGACTCGAGTTTCGCAAAAGCGAAACGCGCTCGTACCGACCCCTGCGAGTCCGCCAAGCGGTCCTGTAAGCGAGGCATCTCACCGAGCGGGTAGACGCGCTCCAGCACCACCGCATGATCAGCCAGGTGCGCGCAGTCGACTCGGTCAGGCAAGCCCGGTGCCATGGGGCGCGTATAATAGGGCTGGTTACCACCCCTGTCAAAATGAATCGGGTGCAAGTCGTTGTTTTTGAAGTCTCCGCCCGTACTAATTTTAGCCTCGACCTCCACTTACCGGCGTCAGCTCCTGGCGCGGCTGCGCCTGCCATTTACCTGCAGCGCGCCGGGAGTCGACGAGACGCCTCGGGCCGCCGAGCGGCCGCTCGCCCTGGCGGCGCGTTTAGCCCGGGCCAAGGCAATGAGCGTGGCGCTGCAGCACCCGGATGCCTGGGTCATCGGCTCGGATCAAGTAGCGGCCTTGGGCGAGGGCGCGGCCGAACGGACCCTCGGTAAGCCCGGCACCGAGGCACTTTGTATCGAACAATTACGCGGCAGCTCGGGCCATACCGTCACCTTCTTGACCGCCGTGGCGGTCGTGCGCCACGACGGGCGTGCCGCCTACCAGTTCGTGGATACAACCCGCGTGACATTTCGCACGCTCGACGATGACACGATTGCCCGTTACTTGGCGGCCGAGTCGCCGCTCGATTGCGCCGGCGGATTCAAGAGCGAGGGCCTCGGAATCACGCTCTGCGAATCGATCGACAGCGTCGACCCGAGCGCCCTCATCGGGCTGCCGTTGATTCGTTTGAGCGAAGTGCTGCGCAGCGTAGGCTTCGCCTTGCCGTGATTCGATCAGCGCCGAGCGGGACGCTTGGCGGGCGCGGCTCCCGGCACTTTTCGCGGCGGCGAGCGGCGCGCAGTCGCGCGCTTTTTGACGGGCGTAATCGCGTCGAGCACTGCGGCCAACTCCGCGGGTAGAGGCGCACTGGCGTGGAACGGCACGCCCGAGCCGGGCCAGTCGAAGGCCACGGATTGCGCATGCAAGAAGGTGCGCTTGAGTCCATGCTGTTTGAGCTCGGCATTGCGCTCGCGATCGCCATATTTGTCGTCGCCCAGCAAGGGGTGACCGGCAAACGAGGCGTGGACGCGGATTTGGTGGGTACGCCCCGTCGGTATGTCCACTTCCATCAGCGTGGCCAAGGAGCCGAAGAATTGGACCGGCTTGAACACACTGACCGAATCCTTGCCGGCCGCGGCCACGCGCACGTGCCGCTCGCCGTGCTGGCGATTATCGGTCGCCAACGGAACGTCAATGCGTTTGGTTCCGAGTTGCCAGCTGCCCGCAACCAAGGCGAGGTAGGTTTTGTGCATGCCGCCGCTGCGAATCAACGCATGCAGCGCCGTGAGTGTGGCGCGGTCCCGCGCCACCAACAAGCAACCGCTGGTATCGCGGTCGATACGATGTACGAGCTCGAGCGTCTCGCGCGGCCGCGACGCCCGCAATGTCTCGATCACGCCGAAACTCATGCCGCTGCCGCCGTGTACGGCGACGCCGGCTGGTTTGTCGATCACCAACAGATGCTTGTCCTGAAAGATGACCGCCCGTTCGATCAACTCCTGCAAGCTCAGCGACGGGCGGCTCGGGCCATCACGCCCCGGCTCTTCGCCCACCTCGAGCCGCACCGGCGGCAGTCGGACCTGGTCGCCATCCCGAATTCGATATTCCGCGGCAACGCGCTTGCGGTTGACTCGCACCTCGCCCTTGCGCAACAGCCGATAAACCCGGCTGCGTGGCACGGACTTGAAATGCCGCATCAGAAAATTGTCGATTCTCTGACCCGCCTCATCGGCGGTGATCGTGCGCAGAGTTAACGGCGTCTTCGGTGCCCCCGGGCGCTGCGGCGCTGCTTCATTACTGTTCATGTTTCACGAGATTTCCCGGGCAATCCCCTAAGGTATTGATTACATTGACCCTGGTAGGCTGCCGTGATAATGTCTTAAAACCGTGTCAGGCGCTGAACCATTTCTGGGCGAAGCTCAATTCTTGGGTTTGCTTAAGACACCGGTTTCGGTGGCGCCCCCGTCCTTAGGGAGCGCCGCATATTAGTTGGTTCTGGAATTCCAGACCATCGCTCGGCCGATGAGACAGACGCAAGAGAGCCGCATCAGAGCTTCGGCGTCTACAAGCGGTTAACCGAGAACAAGGCCCCAGACTTGCCGTATACGTTTTGGCTTAAAGTGATGGAAATGACACCGCTCGCATGGCTCGCGATCGGCGCATCCCTTTTCGCGATTTCCCCATTCGTCGCGGTCCCGGCTTCTATTCTCAAGCTCACCTCCTCGGCCCCTACCACTTTAGTTGGGGCACATGAAAAGAATGCTCGTCAACGC
>CAYRAC010000336.1:0-5076 GCA_964422045.1 uncultured Steroidobacteraceae bacterium | reverse complement strand
GAAATGCAGCACCGCCGCCGTGGTGATGATGGACGGCTGCAATACGTGCTTGAAATGCCGCGATACGAAGAGCGGGAAAATCGACGATAATCAAGCCAAACACAATGGGGGCCTCATAAGCTGCAACTTGGATCCCAAAAGAGCAGCCGCGGCACCCGTGAGTGTGGCGCGCCTTATGGCGGTACAAACCGGCGGGGATAGGGAAGCAGCCGTTCTGTTTCCCTCTTGACCACGAGGTAACACTCGCAACTCAGCTTCTCAAGCATCGCGCGGTCCAGCACCGTGATTAGACCGCGGCCATACTTGATTGCTCCCAGCTTCTGGAGCTTTCCGGCGGAAGCCGTCACCCCTTCGCGGCGCACACCGAGCATGGTGGCGATAAAGTCCTGGGTCATCGTCAATTCGTTGCCCGGCAAGCGATCGAGGCACAGAAGGAGCCAGCGGCACAGCTGCTGGTCCAGCGAGTGATACCGGTTACACACCGCTGTCTGCGCCATTTGTGTGAGCATCGATTGCGTGTAGCGCAGCAGAAGAATCTGCATTTCGCCGCCTCGATCGAACTCGTTCTTGAATAACTGTCTTTTCAACCGATAGGCGGATCCGGCGATTTGCACGACACCCTGGTTCGGCGTGCTTTCGCCGCCCATCAGCACGGCCACGCCGATCAGACCTTCGTTGCCAACGACGGAGATTTCCGCCGCCGCCCCGTTTTCCATGACATAGAGCAATGACACGATGGAGTCGGTCGGAAAATAAACGTAATGCATCGCATCGCCGGACTCATAGAGGACCTGACCTAGGGACAACGATACCAATTCGAGAAGAGGGAACAGACGGCTCTGAATTTCAGATGGCAAAGCAGCCAATAGATGGTTCTGCTTCGGAGTAGGAGTCCTCAGTTCATCAGCACTCATCAGAGTAGTCATAAGCACCTGTACGTCCATCACGGCATTGTTTGGGGGATACACCATCAACGCCACACCAGATATCACAGCAACTAAGCGGCCTGGTCTATACGGAATTGCCGCACCCAGGCAGTTGTCATGAGCACGTTTTTGTTTGCGCCTGCGGCGCATAAGGAGCGATTGGCGAACTCGCATCGCGGCCGATGCCGTCGCATTTGCCGAGAAGATCCTGCACGCCCTGCGGCTTCCGAATAACATCAATCACCATAGTTTGCTGGCCACCGCAAGTATCGGGATCGGGCTCTACCCCCACGACGGCGTCGATCCGCAAATCTTGCTGCACATCGCGGACGATGCAATGTACCGTGCAAAACGCAAGGCGGAAACGCCTGCCAACTTTCGAGTCGATCAGTGGAATATCAGTGATCGCAGTTGGCCCTATGCTTTCGGACATAGCCTATACTTGGACTTAGAGCTGCGCGGCGCTCAAAGGCGCTGGGGTCTTTTGGCCGCAGCTTATGGTGTTCTGCCCATTTGTAAGACATTGTTTTCGCGTACTTCATGGTTGCAGCTTTTGGGGCTGTTGCTCGCGCCGCTGTTGCACTGCCCGACTGCCGGCGCCGAAACTCCCGACCCATTCGCCCACCCGCGAGAGCTCGAGCAGGACGTGCGTTTCTGGATTCGGGTCTATACCGAAGTCACCACCGACCAAGGATTGCTGCACGACGATTGGAATTTAGGGCTGGTCTACGAAGTCCTGCGTTTCGATCCCGCCGCCTCGCCGGCGCAGCGCGAGCGGCGCGTCCAGGACGCGAAGGCGCATTATGCGGCAATGCTGCGGCAATTTGCCGCCGGCGAGACCGACAATCTCACGCCGCACGAGCTGCGAATTCTGCATGCGTTCGGCGAAAAGGCGACTCCCAGGGACTTTCGCGATGCGATCGAGCGCATACGCTTCCAATTGGGACAAGCCGACCGATTTCACGAAGGGTTGATTCGAGCCGCCGTGTGGGAAAAGCAGATTGCGAAGACTCTCACGCAGCATGGCGTACCCGCGGAGATCGCGGCGCTGCCGCATGTCGAATCTTCGTTCAACTTCGCCGCCTATTCGAAAGTCGGCGCGGCCGGACTGTGGCAATTCATGCCGTCGACCGCCAAACGATTCATGCGAGTCGACAGCATCGTCGACGAACGCCTGGATCCCTACAGCGCCACCGAAGCGGCGGCCAACCTGATGCTGTACAACTACCGGTTGCTCGGCACCTGGCCGTTGACCGTCACCGCCTACAACCACGGTCCGGGCGGCCTGCGGCGCGCGCAGGAGGAACTCGGCACCAGCGACATCGTCGTCATCGTCAAGCGCTACCAGGGCGCGACCTTCGGCTTCGCATCGCGCAATTTCTACGTCGCGTTCCTGGCGGCTCTCGAAGTCGACCGCAACGCCGAGAGATATTTCGGACCGATCACCCGTCTGCCGGACACCGACTCGACGCCGGTGGAACTGCCGGATTACATCCCGGTCGATGCGCTGGCGAAGGCGTTCAAGGTCGACCTGGGCGCGCTGCGCGTGCTCAATCCCGCATTGCGGCCGCCCATATGGAACGGCAGCCGGTTCGTGCCGCGCGGTTATGCGCTGCGCTTGCCGGGTACGCCGCCGCAGGCCGAGATCGCTGCCGCGTGGGCTCGCTTGGAGCCGGCGCAGCGCTATGTCGCGCAGCGCAATGACGGCAGCCATAAGATGCGGCGCGGCGAGACCTTGGCGGGCATCGCTGCGGCAAGCGGCGTGAGTTTGAGTCGATTGCTCGCCGCCAACGGCTGGGGCGAAAACCGCAATGTCAGCCGCGGCGAGAGCGTGCGCATCCCGCTGCCCGCGTCTCGAGCGGAGGGTGCGGCTGCACCGGTGATCCTTGCCGCAGCGCTGCCAGCGCCTTTGCCGGAAGCGTCGCCGCCGATGGCGGAGATCGTCGTGCAGGCGCCCAAGGAACCGGTTTCGCAGCGGCAAACCGACAGCAATGCGCTGCTGCCGGTGGCCGCGCCGACCGGCAATTCAGATACCACGGATTACGCTGTCCGCGCCGACGGCACGGTGATCGTGCAGGCGGCCGAGACCTTGGGACATTACGCCGACTGGTCCGGCGTCAGTTCGCAGGCGCTGCGAGCCTTGAACAAGCTGCACAAGAACGCGATGGTGACGCTCGGCCACAAGGTGAAGTTGGATTTCTCGAAAGTCAGCGCCGAACAATTTGCGGCCACGCGACGCGAGTACCATCATCGGTTGCAGGACGATTTTTTTGCGGCCCATCGGATCGCGGGAACCGACAATTACACGGTGAAGCGGGGCGAGTCGCTGTGGCAGATCGCGCAGCAGCACGCCGATCTGCCGGTTTGGCTGGTGGCCCAATACAACCCCGATGTGGATTTCAACGACGTACGGCCCGGGACCGCCATCGCGCTGCCGCGGGTGGTGGCAATCAATCGCCAGTAATGCCCCGTGCCTGCAAGTACTGGGCGAGCACGGGGCGGGTATCCAATGTTGGAGCGAAATGGATGACCGTACCGCCCACCGCAAGCACGTCCAAATCGAGTTTGCGGCTGGCAGCCATGCGCCTCAGCATGTCGACATCGAGGTTGAAGTACGCCGTTTGGCCCCAGGAGACCGCCCCCTGGTACGGATCGTGCCCGAGCTTCGGCGCATCGATGACCGACAGCACCAGCGAACCGTCATCCATGATCAACGTGAGCGCGCCGGTCGCGTGAATGTCGCCGGGCTGATGGTCGTTTCCCGGCGCAATGTGTATCCACAGGCCGTAGCTGATGGTACCGGCGCGATCCAATTCGACCGGGCCCAGGTAGGCAAAGGTCGCTCGCCTGCGCAACGACAGCACCGCATTTTGCGTGGTCGGGACGAGTTCTATCGCCTCCTTGAGCGCGCCCACGGTCACCCCGGTGCGCTCGTCCAGGGTTTCAACGGGCTTCACGGAGGATTGGGTTTCGCAACCGGCCAGCCCCGCGACGAGCAAGATCAGTGGAATTACTGCATGGCGCATCGGTCCCAGTATACCGGGACGTGAGCTAGAACCGATTATGGAGCAGCGCCTACACGCTATAATTTTGACAATGAGCAAGCGAATCGGCCGCCACCCGGCGAGTCTTTGGGCGGTACTGGCGTTGGCGGGCTGCCTGACAGCGCCGCTGCGGCCTGCCTTGGCCGAGGGAAACATCGCCGCCGCCGACCGCGTCGTCGTGCACAAGGCGGAACACAAGCTGTATCTTTACAACGGCAACCGCTTGCTGGGCGAGTACAAAGTACAGCTGGGCTTAAGCCCGTCGGGACAGAAGGAGCGGGAACATGACTTTCGGACCCCCGAGGGCCGTTACTATCTGGCCCGCCGCAACACGCGCAGCGAGTTCTTCCTGGCCATTCAGGTATCCTACCCAAATAAAGAAGACGAGCTGCGTGCACGCAAGAATCGTTGGGCACCCGGCGGCTCGATCATGATTCACGGATTCCCCAATACGCCGAAGCATCCCGCGGCGTATTACGAATCGAACGATTGGACGGATGGATGCATTGCCTTGTCCAACTCCGATATGGTCGAAGTGTGGATGCGCACCCAGGACAATATTCCGATCGATATTTATCCGTAGCAGGTGCCGCGTGGAAACCACGATTCTTTCCTCTGACATGGTCGATGCGCGGGTTGCGCCAAAAGGCAGTCTCGAGCACCTCTCGCAGCAGGAAATCGCCAAATTACTCGACTCCGGGCAGGGGGGTCTTTATCCGCTGTTTCGCAAGTGCGCCCTGGCAGTGCTCAATTCCGGGAGCGACATCGACGATGCGCGGCTGATCTTCGAGAAATATCGCGATTTCGATCTGCGTATCGTGCGCCAGGCTTGGGGTATCAAGCTCGAGATCAAGAATGCGCCGGCGGCCGCCTTCGTCGACGGCGTCATGATTCGGGGACTGAAAGACCATCTGTTCGCGGTGCTGCGCGACGTCGTGTTCATTTCCAACGAGATCATGGAAAGCGGCCGCTTCGACCTCGGCAGCTCGCCGAGCATCACGAATGCCGTGTTTCACATTTTGCGCAACGCCCGCGTATTGGAACTGCAAGTTCGACCGAACCTCGTCGTCTGTTGGGGCGGCCATTCAATCCGCCGGGTGGAGTAC
>CAYRAC010000335.1:0-5080 GCA_964422045.1 uncultured Steroidobacteraceae bacterium | reverse complement strand
GGTAAAAAGGCGAAGTGCGTCAAGGACGGACCGCGAGCTCAAGGTGGCACTGACCGAGTACCGACCGTATCAAGCTGCCGGCACTGTACAGGAGAGGGCGGGCTACGTCCAGGCGAGGTCCCTCAGTAGCGTACGTGCCGCTGGGACGCTGCGCATCGAGTAGCATTGCGCAACCGGGGCCGGTGCGCGCGATCGGCTGGACTACGCAGGAGGGCTAGCGGTATGCGAACCTCTGACTACATCGAGTACGACGCGGTGGGACTCGCGGCGTTGGTTCATCGCGGTGAAGTCACGCCGCTGGCGCTGACCGATGCGGCCATCGAACGAATCGAGGCGCTCAATCCGCGACTCAATGCCGTCGTCGAGTGCGATTTTGAGCGCGCTCGAGCCGTCGCGGCGCGCATGGATTCAGTGGCGCCGCTCGCGGGCGTGCCGTTTCTCGCCAAGGATATGAATATCGACGTCGCCGGCCTGCATTTGACGGCCTCGTGCCGTTGGCTTGCGGAATTGCCCGCCGCAACGCTCGATGCACCCCTGGCGGCGCGTTGGCGCAGCTCCGGCCTGTCGCTGCTCGGCCGCACGAACACGCCGGAATTCGCGGGCGAATTCGTCACCGAGCCGACTTGGCGCGGAGCAACGCAGAACCCGTGGGATTTGGGCCGCAGCCCCGGCGGCTCGAGCGGCGGCGCGGCGGCGGCCGTCGCCAGCGGCATGGTGCCCATCGCGCATGGCACCGATTCCGGGGGTTCGATTCGGGTTCCCGCGGCGGCTTGCGGACTCGTGGGCTTGAAGCCCAGCCGCGGCTGGGTGCCCGTGGGACCTTGGCACGATGAGTTGGCCGGCGGTCTCGATTGCGAGCACGTGTTGACACGCTCGGTGCGCGATTCGGCAGTGATGCTCGATCTCACAAGCGGCATCGAGCCGACCTCGCGCTATGCGCTCACGCGTCCCGCGCAGCCCTTCGCCGCCGCCGCCGCCCACGCGTCGCTGCCGCAGCTGAAGATCGGCATGACCCTGCAAGCACCAGGCGGAATCCTGCCGCTCGAGGAGATCGGCGCGGCCGTGGAACAGGCCGCCACGGCGCTGCGGCGCGCGGGTCATGCGGTGAGCGAGTTTCGATTTCCACGCTCGGCGAACATCGGCGAACCCGCGGGGCTCATTTGGTTGACGGCCATCGCCGAGGAGGTCGACCACTACCGCACCCTCGTGGGGCGCGATCCGCGGGCACATGAATTGGAGGCGTTGACCGAAGCGAGCGTGGCGCTGGGCCGGCGCTCGAGCGCCGTCGACTACGTGCGCGCGCGGCGCGCACTCACCGCGGCAACCCGCGACATGTACGTTGCGTGCCGCGGTTTCGATCTGCTGCTGCTGCCGACGACGGCCAACGTGGCGCCGCGCACCGGGCAAATCGACGGTCGAACCGCCGCCTTCGACTTGGAGCGTTGGAATCAGGACTCTTACGGCTACGCGCCCTATACGGAGATATTCAATGTCACGGGGCAGCCGGCGATTTCCTTGCCGCTCGCCCTGTCGAGCGGCGGACTGCCGATTGGGGTGCAGCTCGCAGCGCCGCTGGGCGAGGATGCACGGCTGCTGGCGCTCGCCGCGTGGTTTGAGCGCGAACAACCCTGGCAATCCCGCTTGTTGGCGTTACGCCGCGGGTTTCTTGACCGCGGCGCCGGTTGATCGCCGCCGTTTACGCCAGCGCCTTTCGCTCCAGCCGGCGCGCGTGCAAAATCGCTTCGGTGTAACCGTTGGGCTGTTCCCGCCCCTTGAAGATCAAATCGCACGCCGCTTGAAATGCGATGTTGTGGTGCGGATCGTCGGCGAGGGGGCGATAGCCGGGTTCCGCGGCGTTTTGCCGGTCGACAACGCCCGCCATGCGGATGAGCGCCCGCATCACTTGGTCGCGCGAGCACACGCCGTGGTGCAACCAATTGGCGACGTGCTGGCTGGAAATGCGCAATGTGGCTCGATCTTCCATCAGGGCGACGTTGTAATAGTCCGGCACTTTCGAGCAGCCGATTCCCGAATCGATCCAGCGCACGACGTATCCCAAGATGCTTTGGGCGTTGTTGTTGAGTTCTTCGTCGATGTCGGCGGCGCTCCAGTCCGGATGGGCAACCAGCGGCGGCGTCAGAATCTCATCGAGGCTCGCGCGCGCGCGCCCCGCGAGAGCTGCCTGCACTTGGGCGACGTCCACGGCGTGGTAATGCAGGGCGTGCAGAGTCGCGGCGGTGGGCGAGGGCACCCACGCCGTATTGGCGCCGGCGCGTGGCTGCGCGATCTTGGCATCGAGCATGCCGGCCATGAGGTCCGGCATCGCCCACATGCCTTTGCCGATCTGGGCCCGGCCGCGCAGGCCGCAGGCGAGCCCGACGTCCACATTCTGCCGCTCATAGGCATCGAGCCAGATCGCTTTCTTGAGCTCGTTCTTGCGCAGCACGGGCGCCGCATTCATCGATGTGTGAATCTCGTCGCCCGTGCGATCGAGAAAACCGGTGTTGATGAACACCACGCGGTGACGGGCCGCGCGAATGCACTCGGTCAAATTGACGGTGGTGCGGCGTTCCTCGTCCATGATTCCGATTTTCAAAGTGTGCCGCGGCAGTTGCAGCAGATCTTCCACCGCAGCGAACAAGTCGCCGGCGAACTCCACCTCTTCGGGTCCGTGCATTTTCGGCTTGACGATGTAGATCGAGCCCGAGCGGGAATTGCGGCCGGCGCCTGCGCCTTTAAGATCGTGCAACGCCGCGAGCGAGGTAACCGCCGCATCGATAAACGTCTCGGGTATCGGCTTGCCGTCCAACGTCACTGCGTCCGACATCATATGATGACCGACGTTGCGCACCAGCATGAGACTGCGGCCGGAGAGCACGAGATCCTCGCCGCTCAACGTGCGATAGCGTCGATCCGCGCTCAGGCGCCGCCACGTGGCGGTGCCGCCCTTCTCGAGCCGCGCCTCGAGGCTGCCGTTCATGAGTCCGAGCCAGTTGCGGTACAACTGTACCTTCTCCTCGGCATCGACGGCCGCGACCGAATCCACGCAGTCCTGAATGGTCGTGAGCGCAGACTCGAGCAGCACATCGCTGAGGCCGGCCGGATCGTCGCGGCCGATCGAGTGTTTGCGATCGATGCACAGTTCGACGTGCAACCCATGGTGAACCAACAGCACCGCGCTCGGCGAGGCGCGCTCGCCGTGAAAACCGCGCAACGCCGCGGGGTCCCGCAAGCCGGTCGGCGCGCCCCCCGAAAGCTCGACATCGAGCCCGCGCGGTCCAATCCGGTAGGCCGTCGCATCGCGATGCGAGCCTGCGGCGAGGGCGAAATACTGGTCCAGGAAATCGCGCGCAAAGCGGATGACTTTGGCGCCGCGTTGCGGGTCATAGCGGCCGCCGCGGCTCGCACTGTCTGTAGGAATGGCGTCGGTGCCGTACAACGCATCGTACAGCGATCCCCAACGCGCGTTGGCCGCATTCAGGGCGTAGCGGGCGTTGCTCACCGGAACCACCAGTTGCGGGCCCGCGGTGTGCGCGATCTCCGGATCAACGTGGGAAGTATCGATGGCGAACGCGGATTGCTCGGGAACGAGGTAGCCAATGTCGAGCAGAAACGACTTGTAGCGGCAGTGATCGAAAGCGGCGCCCGGGTTACGCAGGTGCCAAGCATCGATCTTGGACTGCAACTCGTCGCGGCGCGCAAGCAATGTGGCGTTGCGCGGCGCCAGCGACTGCACCAAGAGGGCGAAGCCGTTCCAAAACGCACGCTCTTGGATGCCGCTGCCCGGCAGCGCTTCGCGGTTGACGAAATCGTACAAAACCTTGTCGACTTCCAAGCGATCGTTCACGAGCGCGCGCATTCTAAATTTCCCCATGATCGGCAATTGACACGAAACTAACCGAGTTGGCGCTGCAAATCATCCTCTTTTTCGCGGCGTGAGGCTCCACAAGGTGCGCCGGCTACGGGTTCGGTGCGACGTAAATGGCAATGCCTTCCCCCGATTTTCGAAAGAAGAACGCCGACGCGCCGAAGCCGAGTCCATAGGAGGCGTGCGGCGAATTGCCCTCGGTGCTGATTCCCGCGCCGACTGACCCGCCAGTCTGGTCGCTTATGCCGTGCAGCAAGACTCCGTTGGCGCCCAGTTTAGCCGCCTGCACTTTGAGACGTTCGACGACTTTGTCCATTTTGCTCGCGGCGCTGATGGCGAGGGACCCGCCGCTCGATGCATACAGAGTGGCGATCTCAATATATGTCGAATCGGGAGGCTGCAAATAGATCCGCACTTGGTCGGCGGAGATCGCCGGCCGCGCCGGGTTAATGAGCGTCGCCTGCGATGTGGTACACCCGACCAGGAAGGAGACAGCGCCCGTCAGAACCGCCGCCTGAATGTGTTTTTTCATCACGCCGCGCCTCCCGCCTCCCATGGTACCCGGCTCCCCATATACACTGGCGCCGATGCGCAAAATATCGATCCTCCTGCTGCAGGCGCTGCTGATGCTGCCGCTCGGCGCGGTGCGCGCAGCCGATGCGGGCGCGGGCGATGAGCCCGACTGGACCAGGCTCGCGCAGCACATGGTGCGCGATTCGTTGCACCTCGCGCCGGGAGAGCGGGTTATTTTGCACTATCTTCCGGATCATAATGCGGCATTGGTCGCCGCGCTTCGCGACGAGATAACCCTTGCCGGCGGGATTATTTCCGCCGAACTGACCTGGCCGTCGGCGAACATGGGCAAGTACTTCGATGGCTTGAGTGCGGCGGATAAGCTGAAGCGAGTGGCCGCCGAGGATGTGGTGTATCGCGAATTGTTTGCGCGCTCCGATGTGTATATATGGCTCGACGACACGTCGGTGGATGATTTGGTGCCGCGTCGATTCGAACATCTGATTGCGGGCTCGAATGTCCGGGCCATCCACTCGCATTGGTTCGAGTCGCCGGATGCGAAAGAGCACGCGAAGCTCTGGCGGATTTACGAACGGGCCATCGAAATCGATCCGGCGCAGATCAACGCGAGACTCACGCCCATGGAGGCAAAGCTGCGCGGCGCGACGGTGCATCTTACGTCGGCCGCGGGCTGCGACC
>CAYRAC010000334.1:0-5081 GCA_964422045.1 uncultured Steroidobacteraceae bacterium | reverse complement strand
GAAGCGCTTGGCTGACGGCACGGCTTCGAGCCCCGATGCGGCTAAGGCAATCAAGCGACTTGCCACTTTGGCCGAGGCCGCCTGGACTGAGGCGCGCAAGGCCGGCGCCGGTGCATGAACGATAGAGAGGCACATGGAACTGTTTGATTTGAGCGGAAAGGTCGCGATCATCACTGGATCGTCGCGGGGAATTGGACGCGCCGTGGCCGAAGCATTTGCCGCTGCCGGTGCAAAGGTTGTCATCTCGAGCCGCAAGCAAGATGCCTGCGAGCAAGTGGCTGACGCAATAAATGCAAAGCTTGCGGAAGAGCGCGCAGTCGCTATCGCGGCCAGCATCTCCAACAAACAAGCTCTCGAGTCCCTGGTTGATCAAACACGCGCTCGTTATGGGCACATAGACGTGCTTGTCTGTAATGCAGCCTCCAACCCTTACTACGGCCCGATGAGCGGTATCAGCGACGAGCAGTTCCGCAAGACGTTCGACAACAACGTACTTTCCAGCCATTGGCTCATAAACATGGTTGCGCCCGAGATGATCGAGCGGAAGGACGGCGTGATCATCGTTGTTTCATCCATCGGTGGATTCCTTGCCTCGACCGTCGTCGGTGCTTATCACATCACCAAAGCCGCGGATCTTCAGTTGGTGCGAAATCTCGCGCTCGAGTTCGGTCCACATAACGTTCGCGTCAACGCGATCGCACCGGGCATCATCCGGACGGAATTCGCCCGAGCGCTGTGGGACAACCCGGCAACCGCCGCTGCTTTGAACCGGGCAACGCCTCTTGGGCGCATAGGCGAGCCGGATGAGGTGGCGGGAGCAGCCGTTTTCCTCGCTTCGAAGAGCGGAGCATTCGTGACCGGGCAAGCAATCGTGGTGGATGGCGGAATCATGATCAAGGGAGGGGCTTGAACCGTGTCATCGCAGATCGACCAGTGGCATCGCGTCTCTTTGACGAGAGATATCCGGCGCATATACGCGACGCGTTTTAAGAGGCAGTCATGATCGATACTGGCTTATGTGATGGCGTTCTAAAGATTACGATGAACTGCCCGCCTGTGAATGCCCTCGGAGCGTATTTGAGGCACGCTATCGCCAAAGCGATTGATGATGCGCAAGAGAATTCGGCCGTGATCGCATTAGTCATTACCGGATCCGGCAAATATTTCAGTGCCGGTGCGGATATCAACGAGTTCGATCAGGCCCTCCTCGATCCTTCTTTGCCTGAAGTGATCGATATCATCGAATCAAGTCGCAAGCCGGTCATAGCTGCAATCAATGGTTTTGCACTGGGTGGGGGTCTTGAAGTCGCGCTTGGCTGCCACTATCGACTCGCGGTTGAACATGCCACTCTCGGCCTCCCTGAAGTCAATTTAGGGCTTCTTCCCGGAGCGGGCGGAACACAACGCCTTCCGCGGCTTGTTGGTGCGGAGACGGCGCTCGAGCTCATCGTCTCAGGCGCGCCGATTTCCGGTACCAAGGCTGCCGGGATTGGACTTGTCGACCAGCTGTCTGACGGCTCCAGTCTGATTGACGATGCGATGTCTTTCGCGCGATCGGTTCATGGACCACGACGCACGGGCGCTCTGCCAATTGCCGTAGATGTCGATGCGTTCGAGCGCACCGCAGCAACACTCAGTGCGAAGTCGAAAGCCCTCGTCGCGCCAAAAGCCTGCATCGAGGCGGTCAGGGCGGCCGCGGAATTGCCGATCTCAGAGGGACTCGCGCTTGAACAGCGGCTGTTCAGGGAGCTTGTCGCCGGCGATCAATCCAAGGCGCTGCGCCACGTATTCTTTGCTGAGCGGGCTTCGGCCAAGGTTGAAGGGCTGCCGGAGCACTGCCCGTTGCGCTCCGTCGAGAACGTTGGAGTCATTGGTGCCGGTACCATGGGCGGTGGCATTTCAATGAATTTCCTATCCGCTGGAGTGCCCGTCACGATCGTGGAAACCTCGCAGGAGGCGCTCGATCGGGGCGTCGCCATCATACGCAAGAATTACGAAGCCAGCGCCTCGAAGGGCCGCCTCACGCCTGATCAGGTCGAAAGGGCGATGTCCCTGCTCACGCCGACGCTGCGCTTCGAAATGCTCGATAAATGCGACCTGGTCATTGAAGCGATTTACGAAAATATGGAAGCAAAGAAGGCGGTATTCGAGCGATTGAACACTGTCGCCAAGCCTGGCGCCATCTTGGCTTCCAATACGTCGTTTCTTTCGATAGACGAGATCGCTTCTGTCACTTCTCGGCCCCAAGACGTCCTCGGACTGCATTTCTTCTCGCCAGCGAACGTGATGAGGTTGCTGGAGGTCGTGCGAGGCGCCAACACAGCGTCTGACACCTTGGCGACAGCCATGCATCTTGCGCGCCGTATCGCCAAAGTCCCGGTGGTGGCACGAGTTTGCTATGGCTTCATTGGCAATCGAATGCTTCTCCCGCGTCAAAATAATGCTCATTCGCTGCTCCTCGAAGGCGCTACCCCGCAACAGATTGATCTCGTCCACACGAGCATGGGGATGCCAATGGGTCCCTTCCAGATGTCCGATCTCGCCGGGGTCGACATTGGTTGGCACCGCGACCCGACGCGCATCGAGAGGTTGCAGGATGCCTTGTGCGCGCAGGGTCGTTGGGGGCAAAAGACAAATGCCGGCTTCTACGACTACGACCAGCAGCGAAGGCCCACACCCTCCCCCGCGGTCGCAGCGATTATCGAGGACTTCCGGGCGAGAGCCGGCATCGTCCCAAGAGCCATATCGGAAGACGAAATCATCGCGCGAACGCTTTTTACGATGGTGAACGAAGGCGCGAAGATACTGGAAGAGGCAATCGCTCAACGCGCGTCGGACATCGATATCGTCTGGATCTATGGCTATGGATGGCCACGCCACAAAGGCGGTCCGCTGTTCTGGGCCAACCAAATTGGCCTCGCGAGCATCGTCACGAAACTCAGCCGATACGCGGCCGCCATGGGAAACACATTTACGCTATCACGCTTGCTCGAGAAACGCGCCGCCGAGGGCCATCCCCTCGATCGTTGAAAAGCCGGACGTTCTGAAAGGCACAATATGTATCTACGACTTCGGCAGATCTGTTTCGTCTCCCGGCGTTTAGCCGCTCTTCGGGATGATCTTGTTGAAGTATTCGACCTCTCCCCTTGCAATAGCGATCCGCATGCAGCGTCGTTCGGCCTCGAGAATGTACTCCTGCCCATCGGAAGCTCCTTCTTTGAAATCGTTTCGCCCATTCAGGAAGGAACGGCGGCTGGCCGTTACCTGGACAAGAGAAACGGCGATGGCGGTTATATGGCGATCTTCGATAGTGACGAGATCGATCGGTTCAGGGCTCATATCGCGGCCAATGGCGTTCGCGAGGCCGCGTTCCTCGAATATGAGGGCTTCAATGCACTCCAGATGCACCCTCGAGACATGGGTGGACCGTTGCTCGAGATCAATCGCACGGTCGGCGGAGCCAAGTTACTAGGCAATTATCATCCTGCGGGCAGCCGATGGCGGGATCACGTACGGACATCCCGCGTACAGGGCCTCTTGGGTGTGGAAATTCAGTCGAACGCGCCCGAAGCGCTGGCCAGAAGGTGGGCATCGATTTTAATGCGCGATGATCCCGTTTCACGCGATTCGGAGTGGCATGTGGCGGCGGATAACGCGGTTCTTCGATTCGTGAAAGACAACGATGGGCGGGGCGAAGGGCTCGGTGGAATCGACGTTGCGACCAATGATCCTGTCGGCATTCACGATGCAGCTCAACGACGGAGACTACGGTCTCAGGACGATCACATCCTCATCGGGGGCGTGCGCTGCTACTTGCGGGAATCGCCGGATCGTTGATCCCCATCGCCCGGGTCGGCGGCCAACAAACTACAACTCTAGAAGGAAACAGTGCAATGGATCTACTGCTCGAGAATGTTGATGACGGCGTCCTGACTCTAACGCTCAATCGACCCGAAAAGAGGAACGCTCTCAGTTTGGAGCTGGCGGAAGCATTGGTCGGTGCCTTGCGACGCGCTCGAACAGACACTGCGGTGAGAGCGATCCTGCTCACCGGAAGTGGTCGGGCATTTTGTGTGGGCGGCGACGTGAAGGAAATTGCGAGCACCAGTACAGCGACCTCGTCCCTCGAAGCCCAGACGGCGCAGCTCCACGCTGCCACTGAAGCGGCCCTGCTTCTACATGAGATACCCAAGCCCACGGTCGCGGCAGTACGCGGCGGAATTGCGGGCGCGGGACTCTCTCTTGCACTGTCATGCGATATTCGTATTGCCAGCGATACGATCAAGATGACCTCGGCCTTTGCCAAAGTCGGCCTGTCAGGCGATTTTGGCGGCAGCTATTTCCTGACCAAACTGTTGGGGCCTCGCGCCCGGTACTTCGTGATGATGTCGCCCGTCATTCTTTCTGAAGCGGCGTTGAGCCTCGGTCTGGTTTCTGAGGTCGTATCCGACGCAGAATTGGAGTCGCGCGGTACGGCGGTCGCACGCTACCTGGCTGACGGTCCCCCGATCGCTCTCCGATACATCAAAGAAAATCTTAATTATGCCGAGCAAAGTGCCAGTTTGGCGGATGTTCTGAAGCATGAGGCGCTTCGGCACGCTCGCTGTGTGATGACGCAAGACCATCATGAGGGTGCGTCGGCCTTTTTTGAGAAACGTCCCCCTCGCTTCCGCAATCGCTGAAAAGAACCGCTTTCAAGCTTTGCTGTGCGATGGGCACGCAGGGAGACCCAAGAGGCTTGCAGCGTTCTCGCCTAATACCAGTTTCTGTTGCGCTACCGTCAGGTCGGCCACCGACCCTTCCGGATCAAAGTGCCCCATATCGAAGGGGTAGTCGGTACCAAGCAAAATTCGATCTTCTCCGACGCGTTTTATCAACGCGCTTAGTTGGTCTGAATCGTGGACGAGGCTGTCGAACCATAGCTGCCGAAGCTGCTCGCTCGGGCGGGGCAGGCAGGAATCGAGCTCCGGCCTGACCGCATGGGCATGATCCGATCTTCCACAGTACGAAGGGAGATAACCGCCACCATGCGCGGCGATAATCCGTAGGCGAGGATGACGCGCAAGCGTGCCGCTAAATAT
>CAYRAC010000333.1:0-5081 GCA_964422045.1 uncultured Steroidobacteraceae bacterium | reverse complement strand
CGGCAGGCGGCCTCGGTGTCGTTGTCGGTTTCGAATTCGATGCCGAGCGGCTCCAAGCGCTTGCGCACCAGGTGCGGATTGGACAGCGAGCCGTTGTGCACCAGGCAAAAATCGCGGCCCGCGGTGAACGGATGCGCATGCGCCGGTGTCACCGCGGACTCGGTCGCCATGCGGGTGTGTCCGACCAAGTGCGAGCCCTGCAATGATTTGAAGCGATAGCGCTCGGCGATATCGGCCGGCGCGCCGACATCCTTGTAAAGATCGATCGACTGTCCCACCGAGAGCACGGCGATCACGGGCGCATGGCGTGCGAGCCAGGCAACGAGTTCGTCCGCATCGGCTGCGCTCGTCAGCACCGCATGATTGCCGTGCGCCGCGATCTCGCTCGCGTGCGCGAACCCGGACGATATTCTGCCGAGCAGGTGCGGCCAATCGACCGCATGCTCGCCGCTGTAGAGACTCAGTTTGTGCTGCCGCTCCGACACCGGCGCCGTGTAGACGGCAAGCCCCGCCGAATCCGGTCCGCGCTCCGTCATGCCGACGAGCATGGGCACCATGAGGGCGCCCAGTTGACTGCGCAATGCAGGTTTCTTCACCAGAAGACCGACGATTCCACACATGCGGCAGCTCCTTTGACTTCGCCTAGAAGAATTCGAGATAACGGTGCGATTCCCAATCGGAAACATGGCGCGAGTACTCGGTCCATTCCATGCGCTTCAAGCGGATGAACTCACGTGCCAGATCCGGGCCCAAGCCGTTGCAGATGACCGCATCCGCTTCGAGCGCGTCGATCGCTTCGTGCAACGACTGCGGCAACAGCTTGATACCCTTGGCCGCCAGCTCTTCCAAAGAAAGTTGGTACAGGTTGATGTTCTGCGGCGCACCCGGATCGAGCTTGCGATCGATGCCGTCGAGGCCGGCTGCGATCAGAGCCGCGGACACCAGATAGGCGTTGCAACCGGCGTCCGGCAGGCGGACCTCGAGTCGTCCGTGCGGGATGCGCACGCAGGCGGTGCGGTTGTTGTCGCCGTACGCGATGTAGGCGGGAGCCCAGGTCGCACCCGACAGAGCGCGCCCGACCACCAGCCGCTTGTAGGAATTCACGGTGGGCGCCGCGACCGCGCACAACGCGCGCGCGTGCTGCAGTACCCCGCCCAGAAAGTGATACGCCATGCTCGACAAGCCCATGCCCGACTTGTCGTTCTTGTCGTAGAAAGCGTTTTTCTGCTTGGCCGTGCCCACCGACACGTGGAAGTGCGCGCCGCTGCCGGCGCGGTTGGCAAAGGGCTTCGGCATGAAGGTCGCCGTCATGCCGTGCTTGTGCGCGATCTCGCTCGCCGCCATCTTGACGAAAGTAAAATTGTCCGCGGACTTGAGCACATCGGCGTAGGTGAAGTTGATTTCGAACTGGCCGTTGCCGTCCTCGTGATCGATTTGATACACATCGATGCCGACGGCGCGAAGCCCGGCCACCATCTCATCGAGCACCTCGCGGCTCCTGTACAGACCCTTGTAGTCGTAGCACGGCTTGTCGAGCGTATCGGTGGGATCAACCGGTCCGAGGCTGCCGTCCGCACGGCGCGTGAGCAGCATGAACTCGGGTTCGATGCCGGTGTACATCGTGAAGCCGCGCTCGGTGAGGCGCGCAATTTGCGCCTGCAGCGCCACGCGTGAGCAATAAGCGTAGGGTTTTTTGTTCACGACACCGTTGCAGATGAGGCGCGCATATCCGGGCATCCATGGAATGTCCTGCAAGGTCGCAAGATCGCCTACGGCCATGTAGTCCGGCCCCTCCGGACCCATGCCGAAACCCCAGAGAGCGAAGCCGGCGAAGCCCGCGCCATCCGTGAGCACCATCTCCAGATGTTCGACCGGCACCGCCTTCGCCTTTGCAGCGCCATGGATATCCACGAACTGCGCCAGAACATATCGGGTCTTGTGTTCCTCGAAAAATTTCTTCGCCTGCTGCTGATTCATCGCACATCATCTCCCGTGTACCAACCACCGCATTCAACCACCACCGCGCCCAAGGACTCACCCAGGTACGGTCCGAACGTCGGATCGCACCAGATGCGATAGTGCCGCCCGGCCGCATCACTCCCCGCGCCCTGCGGGACGACCAGTACCGCAACCCCGATCATGAGCGTCATGACCAGCGGCTGGGAGTCGCTCGCCAGCGCGGCGAAATTCACATTGCAGACTTGCGCGAGCACCTCGTTCGCCCGCTCGCCCGTGAGCTGAAAGGCCCAGTCCTCGCGCAGCACCGGATACACGCCGGGGAGGTGCGAATTCAGGGACGGCGCGATTTGCTTGAGCATCGTCCCGCCCGTGCCTTCTTCGAGAAAAAACTCCGTCGTTCCGAGACGCGCCACCAGGAGCGCGTCGTTGGCCGAGAGGTCCGTGGTATGTGTCCAAGAATTAGCGGCCATCGGCACGACGATGCCTTGGACCACCAGCCATTCGGCCGCGCGTGGTCCTTTGAGGCCGAGCCGATCGCGGCGCCGCTGCAATTGCAAGGTCAGGGCGCTCATGCGGCCAAGCCGGGTTTCTGCCGCAGATTCTTCGGATCGTAGAACGGGGCCGCCGCGATGCGCGCCGCCACCATCGCGCCGTCGTCGATGCGAATTGCAAGCGTGCGCCCAATCTCGGCGAGCGCCGGGGACAGCATGGCAAGTCCGATGGTTTTGTTCAATGCACGCGAGCGCGTGACGCTCGTGACGCGACCGGCGATCGCGCCTTGCTCAATGATCAAATGGCATTCCTTGGGCAAGGGCGCCGCCGCGGCCAGTTCGATCCCCACGAGCTTCTGGCGGGGCCCGCGTGCCTGCAGAATGCGCAGACTGCGCTGCCCGACAAAAAACGGCTTCTTCATGGCAACCGCCCACATGGCGTTCGCCTCGAGCGGGTCGGTCAAGCCGTCGGTGTCCTGGCCGACGATGAAATGCCCTTTTTCCAAGCGCAGCACGCGTTGCGCCTCCACGCCGAACGGCTTGAGGCCCGCGGCCGCACCGGCCGCGAGCAACGCCTGCCAAACCTCGGGGCCGCGTCCGGCGGCCACGTGGACCTCGTATCCCAATTCGCCGACGAAGCCGACGCGCATCAAGCGCACCGCGGCGCCCGCGATATTTCCCGAGCGCACGGCCAGGAACGGGAATGCCTCCTCCGTGAGGTCGATGTCCGTCATCCCTTGCAATATCCCGCGGCTCAACGGGCCTGCGAAATTAAATGCCGCGCGATGCCCGGTCACATTGACCAAGGCGCAATTCAGACCCCACAGCGCATTGAGCCGCAGCAGCTCCCGAAACACGCTAGCGGAGCCGCCGGTCGTGGTCGTGAAATAAAACAGCTCGTCGGCCAATCGCGCAATCACACCGTCGTCGACGATGACGCCCGACTCATCCAGCATCAGCCCATAGCGCGTCATGCCGACCTTGAGATCGGAAAAACGGCCGGCATATGCGCGGTCGAGCAGCTTGCCCGCGTCAGGACCGTACACTTCTATTTTTCCGAGCGTCCCCACATCGATGAGGCCGGCGGCGCTGCGTACGGCGTGCACCTCGGCATCGATGCTCTGCGTCCGGCTCTCGCCGCTCACCGCATAATATTCCGGTCTGCGCCAATTTCCCGCCGGCATCCACACCGCGTTCGACGCGGCATGCTGGGCGTCGATAGGCGTACGCCGTTCCGGATAGAAACTGCGGCCCGCCAGAAGCTTCAGCGGCACCGGGTGATACAAAGGCCGGGCCGTGGTCAGACCCAGTTGCTCGACGCCGACGCCACGGGCGCGCGCCAGAATCCGCAGCGCATTCATATTGGAATGCTTGCCCTGCGAGGGGCCCATCCCGACGGTGCTGTAGCGCTTCAAGAGCTCGCTGGAATCGAATCCCTCCTGCGCCGCGTTCTCGAGATCCTTGACTTGCAGGTCCTCGTCGAAATCGACGAAGTTCTTGGCTCGGTGGTGATCGATGATGGGAAAGGCATGCGACGGGGTGCGGCTGCCGCGCACGATGCGCTCGCCGAACGGCGAGCCGTTCGGCAAGCCGTTCGGCAAGCCGTTCGGCAAGCCGAAGCCCGCATGCGCCGCCGCCTGCGAACCGGCGCGCCGGCCGTCCGCGAGCCGCGCTGCATCGTAGACGCCATTCATCCGGCCGGCCGCAAAAATTCCCGGCGGCAAGGCGTCGGGAACGAATTGCTGCAATTCCTCCGCGAAGCGCGTGCTGCCGCCGGCTTGCAGCACGAGCTGTGTCGCGGCGGCCCAGCCGACGCTCATCAAGATGGCATCGCAATCGATTCGCCGCAGCGCGCGGCCCTTGACTTGGGCCTGTGCCTCGAGCGGCGCCACGTTGAGTCCGGCGACACCGCCGTCCCTTGCCCGCAAGGCCTCGTACGGCGCGTGTCCGGCGAGCAGCAGCATGCCGCGCGCGACGCAGTCTGCCAGCGGCGCGGTGCTATCGGGAGCCGCGCGCAGCTCGATGATGGCGGCCACCACCACTCCGCGCGCGCTCAACTCGAGGCAGGTCAGGTACGCCTCGAGATTCGCGGCAATCATGACGACCCGGTGTCCGGGAGCGACGCCATAGCGCGTGAGCAGCCGCACTGCGCCGGACGCCAACATCACCCCCGGCAAATCGTTGTTGCGAAAAACGGCCGGCTGCTCGATGACTCCCGTGGCACACACCACCGCCTTGGCGCGCATTTTCGTCAGGTACGTGGGCGAGGCCAGCGCCACCCAATGATCGGCGTAGTAACCCACCGCCACCGTCGCCGGATGCAGCGTGATGGCCGCGCAGGCTTGCACCGCCTGCAGCAACTCTGGCGGTGCGCCATTGCCGGCAATACGCAGCGACTCATCGACCAGGCTCACTTGCGCGCCGCTTTGCGCCGCGGATAGCGCAGCCGACAGGCCGCTCGGTCCCGCACCGATGACCAGCACATCGCAAAATCCATAGCGCTTGGCGCTGGCTTCGCGCTCGGCGCTGAGCGTCACGGCACCCAATCCCGTGAGCCGGCGAAACATCCGCTCCCAGCGCGGGAACAAGCGCTTGGAATGAAACGCCTTGTAGTAGAAACCCACCGGCAAC
>CAYRAC010000332.1:0-5088 GCA_964422045.1 uncultured Steroidobacteraceae bacterium | reverse complement strand
CCCAGGACCAAAGCCTTAAAAGGGCCTTGCTCTACCAACTGAGCTACCGTCCCAATCAGCCGCGCATCATAGCCGAACTGCGAGGCCAGTTCATCGGCATTCTCATTCACCGATATCGCGTGGGGTCGGCGATATCCGCGGCCGCAAAGCCCGCGGCACGCAAGCGGCAAGAATCACATTTACCGCATGCGGCGCCGTCCTCCGTCGCCTGATAACAGGACACCGTCATGGCGAAATCCACGCCGAGGTCCGCGCCGGCACGGATGATCTCCGCCTTGGACAGGGCGATCAGCGGAGCTTGGATCTTGAAGTCCTTTCCCTCGACTCCGGCCTTGGTGGCGAGTCGCGCCAAGCGTTCGAAGGCCTCAATGAATTCCGGCCGGCAGTCCGGATATCCCGAGTAGTCAACCGCGTTCACCCCGACAAAAATATCGGCGGCATCGACCACCTCCGCCCAACCCAGCGCCAGCGACAACAGCAGGCTATTGCGAGCCGGCACATACGTGACCGGGATGCCCGCTTGAGGTGTCTCGGGCACGGCGACGCGGCTATCGGTGAGTGCCGATCCGCCGATACCGGCGAGATCCACACCCATGATGCGATGCTCCCGAGCGCCGAGCGCAGCTGCGATTCGCCGCGCGGCCGTCAACTCGGCGCTGTGGCGTTGGCCGTAGTGCACGCTCAAGGCGTAGCACTCGAAACCCTGCGCGCACGCGAGAGCAAGCACTGTCGAGGAATCCAGGCCGCCTGAGAGCAGGACGATCGCCCGGCTGGGACCCGCGGATGAGCCGGCGGCGTTCACTTGCCGGGTATATCGCCCCACAAGATTTTGTGAAGCTGCAATTGGAAGCGCACCGGCAGGCGATCAGAGAGGATCCAGTCCGCCAACGCAGTGGGCGACACTTCGTTGTAGCTTGGAGAGAACAGGATTCTGCATTGCTCCGGCAGACCGTGCTCCTGCAAGAACGCTTTGCTCCAGTCGTAGTCTTGCCGCGAGCAGATCACGAATTTCAGTTGATCCTTGGGCGTCAACAAATCGAAGTTTTCGATGCGATTGCGCGCCGCCTCATTCGAGCCCGGAGTCTTTACATCGACCACGCGCGACACTCGAGGATCGACCGCGGCGATATCGAGCGCCCCGCTGGTTTCCAGCGACACTTGAAAGCCGTGGTCGCACAGCCGCGCGAGCAATTTCAAGCAATTCGGCTGTGCCAAGGGCTCACCGCCGGTCACGCAAACGTGCCGCGCACCGTAGGTGCGCACCTTCTCTACGATGCTCTCGAGGTCAAGCCATTCGCCCGCGTGAAAGGCATATTCCGTGTCGCAATAACGGCAACGCAGTGGGCACCCGGTCAGGCGCACGAACACCGTCGGATAGCCGACCGCGTCGGCTTCCCCTTGCAATGAGTGGAAAATCTCATTGACGCGCAGGCGATCGGATTTGACAGCAGCGCCAATCAATGTTGCTCGGTCGCCATTTTGTCGAGGCGCTGCTGGGCCAGATGTCCGGCCGGTGTCTCGGGGAATTGTGCGCTGACCTTGCCAAGAGTCTCCTTGGCAGCCTCCCACTCCTTCAACTCGTAATGGCAGTAGCCGATTTTCAGCAATGCGTCGGGACGTTTGCGCGATTGCGGATACTTGTCGATCACGCGTTGGAACGCAGCCTGCGCCTCGGGGAAGGACTTATTCACATAATACGCTTCGCCCAGCCAATACTGTGCGTTGTCGGCCAGTTGGCTGTCCGGATACACGATCAGAAACTTTTGAAACGCCGGGATCGCGCGATCGTATTGGCCTTCCTTCAACAACGTGAACGCCGCTTGATACGCCGTCTTGTCGTCCGATCCCGCCCCCGCCGCGGTATCGCCGGCGGCGCCCGAGCCGCCCGCTCCCGCCGCAGCGGCGGTATCGCCGTTGCCCGCTGCGCCGCCGCGCGACTCGAGAAGCTTCATGCGCCGGTCCAGATCCGCATACAAATCGCGCTGCTGCTTGCGGCTCGCCTCGAGACTATTGGTCAACTGATCGACATCGTTGTGCATGGCGCGCAAATCGTTGCGCAGCGACTCATTTTGATTCGCCAAATCGAGCAGGCTTTGATTCGAAACCACGCGCTCAATGCGAGTCAGGCGGGTATCGAGATCGTTCAACTTGATCTGCACCGGATCTTCTTCCGGCGTGCTGGCGCAACCCGCCAACGCCAGGCCGACCAGGCAGCCCGTCCTCAAAGCGAGCGCTGCGCGGGAAATCACGGACCGTATACCAATTCCACGCGCCGATTCTTCGCCCATGCCGCCTCGTCATCACCTTCGACCGCCGGCCGCTCCGCTCCGAAGCTCACCGTCGACAGTTGCGACTCCGCCACGCCCTGAAGCATGAGTGCGCGCCGCACCGCCTGCGCACGACGTTCGCCGAGCCCAATGTTGTATTCGCGAGTACCGCGTTCGTCGGTGTTGCCCTCGAGCTTGATCCTCATGTTCGGATGGCTGGTCAGATTGCGCGCATGAGCCGCCACGAGGTCGGCGAACTCGGGCTTGATCTCGGACTTGTCGAAGTCGAAATAAATCACCCTGCGGGCCAACACGCCGGTCGCGTTCGCCATGCCGTTCGCCTGATTGGCGGAATCGTCCAAGGCGCGCGCCTGTGTCGAGGCAGAGTCGGAGGAGGAGCTACCGGGAACTTGTGTGCCTGCAGCAGGCGGTTCGTTCACGTTGTGCTTTTTCGGACATCCCGAGAGCAGCGCCGCGGCCACCATCAGCAAAGCGATCGACCCTATTCGTTTCATTTAATTCTCCATCCGAATGACTTAACCCGTTAGCCTACCGATGAACACGAGATTTGTGTACTTTGTTTGGCTGCAGGTGCTTAGAACGGAGCCCACGCAGGCTCCTGCAACTCACCTTCGCTCGATACCAGCCGCTCCTGTACCCGGCCGTCGGCACTGACCAAGGCGAGCACACCGCGCCCACGGTCGCGGCTTGCGTAAATTATTTCCGCACCATTCGGGGCGTAACTCGGCGACACATCGAAGCGGCCCTTGGTGAGGACTTGGGTGTCGCCGCGGCCGCGTAGGTCCATGGTTGCTATGTGATAGCCGCCGTCCTCCTGGGTTACGAAGGCCAGTTGGGACTCGTCCGGAGAGAGCCGCGGACGGGCGTTGTAGCTGCCTTGAAACGTCAGCCGGCGAGGTTTATCGCCCGCTTGCGTGCCCACGCGATAGATCTGCGGACCGCCGGCGCGATCCGATGTGAAGTACAGGCTTTGACCGTCCTTGGACCATTGCGGCTCGGTGTCGATTCCCGGATCGTCGGTGATGCGAGTCAAGGCCTGCGTCGTCAGATCGAGCACGTAGACATCCAAATTGCCGTCGCGGGTCGACAGCGTCAGCGCGAGCTTCTTGCCGTCCGGCGACCATGCCGGCGCTTGATTGACACCGGCTTGAGCCGAGACGCGCCGCCGCTCTCCGGTTTTCAGCAACTGCACATACACGGAAGGCAACCGATCTTCGAACGACACGTACGCCAAGCTCTGACCGTCGGGTGACCACGCGGGCGACATGAGCGGTTCGTTCGATTGCATCACGACATGCGGGTTCTCGCCGTCCGCATCGGCCACGATCAGCCGGTAGCTCTTGTGCGGCAACGCACCCAGCACGGAAATATAAGCGATGCGCGTCGCGAAGGCGCCGCGTATTCCCAAGATTTTCTCGAACACCATGTCCGCAACCTGGTGACTCGCGAGCCGCAAGCCAGGTTTGTTCGCGCTGATTTGGTAAGCCAACAGCCGCTGGTGATTGAGGACGTTATACAGCTCGAAGGTGATGTTGTAGTGATCGACGCCTGCGGGCTGCACCTGGCCGACCACGATGTAGTCATTGTTCAGCCGCCGCCAATCATCGAACGAGATTGCCGCACCGGCATGCGGCTGCTCGATCATGTCCTTGCGATCGGTGCTGCGGAAGCGGCCGCTGCGCGCGAGATCGTCGCTCACCAACTGCGCCACGTCAAAGGATGCGGCGGCCGCCTCCGGCGGGCTGAACGGCACGATGGCGATCGGAATCGCATCCGCCTGACCTTTGGTGATTTCGACCACCAGCTCCGCCCGGCTCTCCGCGCAGAACAACAAAAGGCCGATCGCAACCACCGTCGATACGTGTTTATTCATTGGGCTTGAACCTAAATACAAAGTTTCTTTCAAAAAGCGCTGGATCCGGGGGTTCCGGCAGCGGCGAGGCACGATACACCGCATTTTCAATCGACTGGCGGGCGGCTTGATCGCCGTTGCACTGGGTTACACGCGCACCGGTCACCTCGCCCCCCGGAATCTGGGTGACTTCGACCAAACAATCAAGGCCCACGCTCGCGGACGGCGGTTTGATCCAGGCATTCTGGATGGTGTTGCGCAGTTTCGCGATGTAGCTGTCGCGCAAAGGGCCGGACTCGACTTGGCTGCGATGCTCCTCGTCCGCCAACTGCCTGCGCAGCTCCGCCTCACGATCAGCGCGTGCGCGATCATCGGCCGCTCGTTTGGCGTCGGCTATCCGCTTGGCCTCGGCGGCCTGTTTCGCCTCCGCAGCCTGGGCTTCGGCGGCCTTCTTCGCCTGCAGCGCGCGTTTCTCCTGTTCGGCGAGATCTTCCTCGGCGGCGCGGCGCGCCGCCGCCGCTTTCTGCGCCGCGCCGGCCTTTTGCACCTCGGCGAGATGCTGCTGCTCCGCCGCTTGAGCCTGGGCGTGCTCGGCCGCCTGTTGGTCTGCAGCGGCATTGGCATCTGCAGCCGCTTTCGCCGCTGCCTCGGCGTTGGCATCTGCGGCGGCCTTGTCCTCTTGGGCCTTGGCGTCCTCGGCCGCCCTCGCCTCTGCGGCTGCCTGCGCCTGTGCGGCCGCAGCAGCGGCGGCACGCGCTTCGTCTTGTGCACGTTGTGCGGCATGCAGAACTTGCGAATCGACGACCACGGCGTCGATCGGCAAGGGCTCGAGGCTCGGGGGTGTCGGTTTCATGAAATTGAACGATGCGAACACCAGGCCGCCGATGAGCAATCCGTGCAGCAGCACGGAAACCACGACTCCCCACGCATGCTCGCGTAAGAAATTGC
>CAYRAC010000331.1:0-5109 GCA_964422045.1 uncultured Steroidobacteraceae bacterium | reverse complement strand
AGTAACCATACCCGATGAGCCCGACGCGAATGGCATCGGTTCGTTCAGCTAGCACCGTCAATAATCTCTCGTGTCGGCTTGGAATGAGTTATCTGCGCATTGTACAGCCATGCTGCAGGGAACGGCGTGTTCCGCATCCGAGACATGAGCCAGTATCATCGGCAGCAGGCGCGAGGATAAGGTATCGTTTGCCCGTGTAGCGGACTACGAGTTCATGACGAATCGCTGTGCCTGTCTGCGGCTGCTTTGTTTGGTACTCCTGGCGATGTCGGCGCTGCCGGGCGAAGTGCGCGCAGCCTTCGACCTCAAAGCCGAGCACGATGTGCTGGTACGCTTATTGGGGGATCGCGCGGCGCAGTTCGATTTGGGCGCGATCGACGCGCAAGGCGGCCGCGAACGATTTCGCATTTCGAATTCCGCTGCACGCATCAAAGTGGAAGGCACCACCCCGAGCGCGCTGCTGTTTGGCGTGAATTGGTACCTGAAATATATCGCGCACGTGCACATTTCAACCAACGGGTCGCGGCTCGGCCCGGCAGGTGCGTGGCCGTTGCCGACAGCCGTCATTGAACGCGAAACACCCTACTCTTACCGCTACGCGCTCAATCAAAATATCGACGGCTATTCGGCTCCGTATTGGAATTGGGCACGCTGGGAGCGAGAGATCGATGTGCTGGCGCTGTCGGGGATCAACGCGATGATCGTTGAGCGTGGAATGGATACCGTGCTCTACAAGACGTTTCGCGACGTCGGCTACTCGGACCCGGAGATCCGCGGCTGGATCACGCAACCCGCGCATCAGAACTGGCAGTTGATGGGGAACCTGTGCTGCTTCGACGGGCCGATCAGCGGCCGGCTGCTCGCGAGGCGCGCCGCCTCGGCGCAGCGAATTATTGGGCGCCTGCGCGAACTCGGAATCACGCCGGTGCTGCCGGGCTACTACGGAATCGTGCCGCGCGATTTTGCAAGCAGGTTTCCGAGCGCCCATGTGATCGAACAAGGCGAATGGGCGGGGTTCACCCGGCCCGGATGGCTCGATCCCCGAGATCCGATGTTCGGCCGGCTGGCAGGCGCGTTTTACCGCAACCAGCGCGAACTCTTTGGCGATAGCAGCATCTACGACATGGAGGTATTCCAGGAGGGCGGCGATTCGGGCGACGTGCCTGTGGCGGAAGCAGCCCGCGATGTACAGAACGCGCTCAGCGCTGCTCATCCTGGCGCCCGCTGGATGATGCTCGCCTGGCAGGGGAATCCGCGCCCAGAGTTATTGAGCGGCGTCGATCGCAGCCGCCTTTTCATCATCGATATCGACCATGATCAGGTGCCTCGTGATGATCGACTCAACGATTTTCGGGGCGCGCCGTTCCTATTCGGCGGTATTTGGGAATTTGGCGGTCGTACGACGTTAGGCGCGAATGTCCAGAATATTACGCAGCGGCTGCAACTGCTGGGAAGAAGCAATGGCAACATGGTTGGAACCGCGCTGTTCACCGAGGGTGTGGACACGAACCCGTATGCCTTCGATCTGTTCACCGAGATGGCCTGGCGAAGCGAGCCGATCGACATCCGCGGATGGACCGCGGCCTACGTGCGGCGTCGCTACGGAGCCGCCGATTCTCATGCGCTGGCGGCGTGGCAGGTTTTGCTGAATACCGCCTATGGCATCCGCGTCGATGCCGTCAAGTTCAACAGTGAACGTGATGCCGCCCAAGAATCGCTATTTGACGCACAGCCGGGTCTCAGCGTTGATCGAGCGTCGAACTGGTCGCCGCAAGCGATCCGCTACGACGCCGAGGCCTTTAAACAAGCACTGCCTGAAATGCTGCGAGTGATGCCGCGGCTGCGCAGCAGCGAAACTTATCAGTACGACCTCGTGGATATCGCCCGCCAGACGCTGGCCAATGAGAGCCGTCTGCTTCTGCCGCGGATCAAGGCGGCGTTCGACGGCAAGGACGTATCGGGCTTTCGCGCCTTGACCGCGCAATGGTTGAATCTCATGGACCTACAAGATCGGCTGCTCGGTGCGAACCGCTTTTTTCTGGTCGGCGAATGGCTGGGGTTTGTCGTGCCCTGGGCATCAACGCCCGATGAGGCTGCACGGCTCAACCACGATGCGCGTTCCTTACTCACCACCTGGGGCGAGCGCAAGGCGAGCGAAGGCGCGGATCTCCATGACTACGGAAACAAGGATTGGGCAGGCCTCACGCGCGACTATTATCGGGTTCGCTGGCAGACCTATTTCGCGTCCCTCGACGCCGAACTTGAGAGCGGGGTCCCCAGCAAGCCCATCGATTGGTTTGCAATGGGTGATGCTTGGAATCGCGCCGCGCGGATCTATTCCCGAACGCCCGAGGGTGACGTCCATCTAATTGCGATGCAGATCGCAGAGGCGCTGAATCTCGATTGACGAAACGACCATGGAGCCGCGCGCTCGTGCAGTCGTACAATCACGGGCAGCGGGGTAAAGTGCCTGTTTGGCGGGAAGCGAGAATGAGTGCTGATATCGGCGGCGGACTTGATCGGAACGCGTTGCGGCAACTATCGGCCCGCTCCGACGCGCGTGGCGCATTGCAACTGTCGGTCCATGTGGCACTCCTTGGCGGGACCGGCGTTCTGATTCGGTTGAGTCTGGGTAGTGCGGTGCTGGCGCTCGCGTTACTGCTGCATGGAATCGTGCTCAATTTTTTATTCTGTGCGCTGCACGAGACCGTGCACGGAACCGCATTCGCGAGCCGTCGTTTGAACCAGGCCGTCTCCTCGATATGCGGCTGGATATTCCTGCTGCCAGCCCAGTACTTTCGCCTGTTCCACTTCGCTCACCATCAATACACGCAGCGGCCGGATCAGGATCCGGAGCTCGCCACCCTCAAGCCCACGTCGATTGCCGGCTACGCCTGGCATGTGTCCGGTCTGCCCAATTGGTATAACCGCCTGAAGGTTACGTTGGGGCATGCGCTGCGCGGCCGAGTGAATCAGCCGTTCGTGCCATCCGGTAAACGCCGCGCCATCGTTCGCGAGGCCCGCATCCTGTGGGCGGGTTACCTGTCGGCCTTTGCGGCGTCGATCATCCTCGGGCGCGCCGAGCTATTGACGTATTGGCTCATCCCGCTGCTGCTCGGACAGCCGTTTCTTCGGGCTTTCCTTCTTGCCGAGCACACGGGATGCGATCTTGGCGACGATGGCTTGACCAATACGCGGACCACCCGCACCAACCTCGTCGTGCGAATTCTAACCTGGCGAATGTCCTTCCATGTCGAGCACCATTTGTATCCGTCGGTGCCGTTCTTCAGCTTATCCGCAGCGCGCCGCTCAATGGCCACGCGACTTGCGGCCCCTACGCCGGGATATTGGGCATTCCACCGCCAATTACTGCGCCAGATGCGTTTTGGCAATCATGCGAAGTGTTTGACGCCCGATTCAAGCGGGTGAGGTTGGGGAACGGCCGCGGCCGGCTGCATATTGCTGCGTACCGCGCGTAAAAACCGTATCCGTCGGCAATACGATCTCGGGTTCGATATCCGCCTCTTCGGCAAGCTCGGCATAGAGCGGCGCAAAATCAGTGGTCAGCGTTTGCTTCAACAAGTCTTCGTAGCTATCGATCACAAAGTACGTCTGCTGAAAATCATCGATGCGATAGCGGGTGCGCATGACTCGCTTCAGGTTAAATCCCAATCGATTGGGCGATGCATTGTCGAGAGCAAACAAGGATTCGGCATAGGAAGACACGATTCCGGAGCCGTAGAGCTTGAGACCGGCGTCACTGCGAACCAAGCCGAACTCGACCGTGTACCAATACAAGCGCGCCAATTTGTCGAGCGCACCATATTGCATGGAGCGCAGACCGCCTTGCCCGTAGGCCTGCATGTAGTCCGCAAAAACAGGATGAACCAACAACGGTACGTGCCCGAAGACATCGTGAAAGATGTCGGGCTCCTGCAAATAATCAATCTGTTCGGGTTTGCGAATAAATCGCCCGGCTACAAACCGCCGGTTCGCGAGATGCTCAAAGAAGGTTGCTTCGGGCACCAAACCTGGAACCGCGTGCACGCTCCAGCCTGTCGCGCGCCGCAGCCGCTCGGATAATTCTTCGAAATTCGGTACGCCAGGTTTGGTGAGGCGTAAAACCTCAAGACCGGTCATGAATTCAGATGTTACGCGGCCCGGCAGCAGCGCGGCCTGGCGCTCGAACAGCCGATCCCACATCGCATGCTCGGCTGCGCTATAGCGACTCCATTCCTGAGGGATGGTCCAATCAGCCGCCGCCGCGGAAGGGGGTACCGGCTTATCCGGGCCGGCGGCTTGCATGATGTATGTGCGGCATGTGTCGATCCACCCTTATCCAAAGCGACCCCTGGCTGGGCGCACTAAGAATAACCGGTTTCGCGAACGGACGGGGTGTCCCGGGTTTGAACTGCGGACGGCAACTCGTTTCGCGAAAGTGCCCTCGGGCGGAGGTCCAACGGCCGCTATTTCAAAGAACGGGTAAGAAAGGCGTCAATGATGGGGTTGAGCCATTCCGACCGACCTGAAAAAGTCGCGTGGTCGGTGCCCGGCAAGACGCACAATTCTGCATTCGGCAGCGCGTGAAAAATCGTCAGCGTGTGTTCGAGCGTGATCGCATCCCGATCGCCTGAGATTACCAACACGGGCTGTGCGATTTTGCCGAGCATCGGCACACTCAATTCTGACTCGGTGGGCGATGTGAGCCACAGGTGCGCGAGTTTTTCATCGATCGTCTTCGGCTTGGGGTTTTGCGTGGCCCGCAATTCTTCCAGGTCATCGGGATTAAGGCCTTCCGGCGCGATATTGACCCCGCTGATGACGACCCGTCGCACCAACTCCGGATGCCGGATCGCCAGCATCAGCGCGAGGATTCCGCCGTCGCTGAAGCCAACCACATCGACATGAGTGACGTTGAGCCGCAGCAACAGCGCCGCCGTGTCGTCCATCATGCCGGAGTAGGTGAGGGGTCCCGCCACATCGGGCGTACGCCCCTGGCCGACCTGATCCGGCGCCACGATACGGTGTTGCGCGGAGAAGAGCTCCAGTTGGCGCGCGAAGGAGTGTTCGCCGGAATCACCGCCGCCGTGCAACAGCACCAACGACGGG
>CAYRAC010000330.1:0-5158 GCA_964422045.1 uncultured Steroidobacteraceae bacterium | reverse complement strand
GACGCTCTGCTGGCGGAGGTGGGCGCCAAGCGGATGATGGAAAACGAGCAATTCATCGCGTGGTCGGCGCGGCCCGAGGCGCCCGGCCTCGGTGTCACCAAACCGTTCGATAAAAAGCCGGCAACGGTGGGCAACGGGGTCATGGTGGCGCTCGAGGCAAGCAGCCCGGCGCAAGTCGATGCCTTGCATCGCAAAGCCCTGCAGTTGGGCGCCACGGACGAAGGCGCGCCCGGGCCGAGAGGCGGCGGATTCTATGCGGGCTATTTTCGCGATCTGGATGGTAACAAGCTCAACTTCTTCCACATGGGGTAGAAGCTTGCCGCCCCTAGGGCGCGGTGAATTCCAGGTCGATGGGGATGCGACCCTCAGGGTCGCGCCCGCGCAGCTGCGATAGGCTTTGCAACTGCTGAAGCAGCGCCGGGGGGGCGTTTGCGCGCTCCTTCACCGTGCCCGTCAAAAGCCCCAGGTGCTGCTTCACGGAGTAGCGGACGACGGCCTGCAAATCGAGGGGCCCCCCCGTGTCTTTGAGCTGCGCGGTGACGGAACCGTCGCTGGCGACTGCGCCGGCGCCCACGTGTAGATCGTAACCCCCTAAATCCGCGCCCTCCGCAATTTGCGGAGCGGTCAGATTCGATACCTGCACATCGCCGACGGCGCTCAAATACTGCGCGAAGTCTCCTTTGATCTCGCTGAAGTCGATTCCGGCGATGCCGCTCCAGCCGACGGCCACTCCGAATTCCTGCAGGTCTTCGATCGGGCCGCCGCCCTTGACGGCATGCGCCGCGAATCCCTGACGATCAAAGCTGACACGAGCATCGACGACGAACCCCGTCTTGACCCAATGCACGTCGACAGCCAGGGCGAGCCCGAGCAGTGCGCCCGGATGCACGCGCCACTCGAGCGCGCCGGCGTTGTGCGCATTCACGGTGAACTTTCCTGCCGAGCCGTGCCAGATGCTGCCCGAGAAATCCTCCGCCTGCACCGAAGCGGGTAAAAAATGCGCCACAGCCGACGCGGGTAACACGGCAACGATCACCGCCAGCACCGCCGCGAGGCCGATGAGCAGCAACGGCCAAATCGAGCGCGAGCGCGGGACCGGCTTAGTGTCGCGGTTGGGAGAACGTGATACTGGCATTCACGATCCCCGGCCGGGCGGCGCGATCGACGGTGATCGATTCGACCGCCAGCCCGTAATGCTCATCGAGCGTCGCGAGCCAAGCGACCAACGTATCGAACGGCGCGGCCTCCAGCTGCACGCGCACACCGGTGCCGTTCGGTTGTGTGCCGCGCAGCGCATTGCCAAGACCCGACTCGCGTCCGACTCGGTCCACCAGCACCACCGGCGCTTCTCCAGTGTCGGTGGCCACCGCGCCGCCGGCGGCGCGAACTTCCGCGGCATTCACCTGCATCCAGGCAAGATCTTCGCGCTTCGCGGCATTGCGCGCGACCGCATTCGATACGGCGGATTGCAGCGGCATGAGCAGTCCGAACAGCAGCAGCAGCACCGCCACCACGACTCCGCCAAAGCTCACCATGCGCTGTTCGCGTTGTTGCAGGCCGTCGTACCACGCACGCAGTTTGTTCATCGGTGCGCCCGCGCCGGGGTACGAACCTGAATGTGCGCCTCGACACCGCCGGCGACGGGCGTTGAGGACTGAATCTCCGCGCTCATGCCCTGCGTGCCGATAAATTGCGACAGCTGCGACAGCGACGCGAGGCTCTGGGTATTGACTTTCATATCGAGCGAGTCCTCGCGAAAACTCAACGCCTGGATATCGGTTTTCGGCGTCACGGCCATGGCACCGCCCAGTACCTTCAAGGTGCGCAGAAACTCTTCCGGGCCGGCGCCTGATTTGCGGATGCGATCGAGGCGCGACTGCATCTGACGGCGCGGATCCTGCAAAGTCTCGTTGGGCATGGCCGAGGAGAAAACGCTGGCGATTTGGCCGTCGAGGACCGCGGTCTCATGCTTGGCCTGGCGGATTTGCACCGCCTGTGCGGCCACGTGCACGACCAGCAGACCCAGCGCCAGTGCGGCGGCGGTGCGCCACTGGCGCCAACGCGCGCCGTAATCGGTGGCACGCGCAAACTCGCCTTGCAGGAGATTGACGGCTTCGGTGTCCGCCAATCCGCGGGCCAGCCAGGGCAGCGGCCCATCGGGCAATAGTTGTACTTTCAGCGATTCGAATTTCGCCGACAGATCTTCGAATTCATCTTGGACGCGGGTCCAATCTTCGCGCGTGATGTACAGCACGGCGCTCTCTGCTGCCTTGGGCTCCGACGTCGTATCCAGAGGATCCGGTATGACGCCTGCGACCACCAATGCTTCGCTCACCGGAGAGAGCTCCACCGCAAACGGCAATGTCCTCGGACGCCTCACCGAGAGCCGTTCGCCTTCCAGCCAAAGCACGGTGAGAGACGGGTTGTCCGGCATCAATGAGATGTCGGGATAAATCGCCAAGGGTTCGAGCCCGGCGGCGTGCAAGTCCTCGACCCAGCCGTGCAGGACGGCGCGCGACACGGCGGCCACCGGCGTGGTGCCGCTCGGCCGGCGTCGGCCGACGGCAAAGCTCAGCTGATCGACGTCCTCGGTCAGTTGTTCTTCGAGGGCGAACGGCACCGCCCGAGCCAGCTTGACGCCGCTGCCGGGCGGCAACTCGGGTTCCGCCAATAGAATCTGCGTCGCCGGGGCGAGTGCCACGACTTTTCCGGACCGCGACACCGCCGCGGCCAAGGTCAGCGACCCGCGTTGCCGGGTGGTCTCCGATTCGCCGGAGTCGTCGATGGTCAGCCACTCGGTCTCTTCTTGGCCTGGCGAGGGCAGACGCAGCAGTAAAGTTTGTGGCATAGATCCTTAGCTAGTTCCAAAGGAACGCAGCAAAGGTGTGACTTTGCCGTTCCCACGCTTCAAAAGACTGTACAAGGTGAACTCCGTAGTGCCAAGCGTCACGCGCGAGGTCAGGCGGAAATACTGGCTGTAGGTACTCCATGCCGTGGCCGGCGGTCCCTTGCCCCCGAGGATGTTGGTAAAGGCGGCGCGATCGGGAAAACAACCGCTCTTGCGGCCGTTGGCGAGGACCTCCGGGCTGTATTCTCCATTCAAATTATCGGCCAGACTCATCAGCACTGGCGCGGACGCCGTGCAGATGTTGATCGGCACGGTCGCGGATGGCAGTGCCGTGACATAGGGCGCGATCTTGCGGAAGCGGTCGGCGCCGAACCCGGGCAGATTCATCAGCTCCGCTGGCGACATCATCGGCCAGTTGCCGGTGCGATAGGGCGGCGTCTGCGAGGTATAGATCTGATCCTCGGCGCCATCCGGGCTGCTTGGAACATCATCGGGATCGATCCAATCGCGCGCCATACCGGCCCATTTTGCCTCGAGCCCGACCGACACCAGCAAGCGCGTGAACTGCTCGAGCGGCAGCGGATCCTCGACGAAGGTCTTGCCATCCGGACCGTACACCAGGCGGGCCAAGTTGTTGAGGTTGAAGCGTCCCTGCATGTCCTCCAGTTCCCCTTGCACGGTGCCGATGGGTTCGCCTTCGGGATCATCCTGCGGCGTGATCGGCAGCGGTTGCGTGGGCTGCGCCCAAGCCCCAGTCAACAAGGTGTAGCTGGCGCTGGTCTGGGCATCCTGCGCCAGCACATCGGCCGCGAGCGCCTCGGCGCCCATGCCGAAATGCACAGCCTGTTCTGCGGCAAGCACACCGATGGTGCGTCGGCGCTCGAGAAACCCATCGAAGGTCAATTTCGTCGCGAGCACGGTGGCCAAGGCCACCAAAATCAGGGCGATGATGAGCGCCACACCGCGTTGCCGTGCGCGCGGCGCCCGCCGCGTGCGGCACGCTCCGCTGGGTCGCACCGGGCTCATCCGGCCACCTCGATCAGACGGCGGATTCTTCCCCAATCCTTGAATTCGATGATGAGCTCAACCGCCGCCGGCCGACTCCAAAGGCCATCGGAGGGCGGTAGGGCCGGGGAGGGCCATTGCGTCTGCCAGGTCTGATTGTTATCGAGGTAACGCAGCTGAATGGCCTTGACCCCCGTCAGCAAGTCCTGCACCACCGGCTTGTCTCCCTGCACGGTGTCGAGGTTCACCTGGTAGCTGCGCTTCAGCACATCATCCACCAGTCCATAGGAAACGCGCTGCAAAGTGCCGCGCTGCTGACCCGCCGTGTTCGACCAGCCGGCGCGCGTCAAATCGATGAGCGAGGCGACGCTTGAAGCGGTGCTGCCGCCGAAGTTCGGACTCGAGTTGAAGCTCTGGCTCGCAAACGTCATTCCGGGGCCCGTGCTTGCGCCGACGCTGGAACTGGGCAGCGCGGTGAGGGTGCCGATACCGCCCGTGCCCTGCATCGCCGGCAAGCGCGTTTGGCCCAAAATATCGCGAACCGGACGCGGCACCGTTTCCGCGATGTCCTGCACCATGATGCGCATTCCGAACTCGATTTCGCGGGAGCGCTTGAGCGCGGCCTCGGTGCGCTCGGCCGAGATGCGCGCCGCGCGGTACGTGCCATAGCCCAGAGCCGACATGATCCCCAGGATCAACAGCGCCACCATGATTTCGATCAAGGTGAAACCGCGGCTGCGCAACTCACCGTGCTGTGTCCGATGCTTCATTGGGCAGGTGTCGTTGTGGGAGTGGGCGCTGGAGCCTGCGGGGTGGTCGTCGTCTGGCCGTTGGTGGTGGGTGTCGCCGCGCCGCTAACCGACACCCCGGTCGTGGTCGCTGCGCTCGACGCATTGGCCACCGCGGACGCCTGCGTCGAGCCGGTCGTCCAGTCGGCCGTGTTGGAATTCCCCGCGGCGCTCAAGGCGCTGCCCAAAAATCCAGTCGACTCGGCCAGCGGATTGCCTTTCGTCTTGGCATCGCCGCCGTAAACACGCACCACGATGCGCTTCATGGTGGTCACGCTCGTGTCGAAATAGCGAGTGTCGTAGTGCCACGTCCGATTGGCAAAATAGATCTCCCCGGCGTCGACGTTTTGCCCGTTGGTCTTGGGCAGGTTCAGGCGCACCTCCGAGATGCGGTTGAGCGCTATCCATTCAGCCAAGGTTTTATCGCGCAATGAGCCGCTGGTCCGTGCGGTGCTGCTCACTGTGATCATCAAAGCGGCGAGGCCGATCGCGACAATCACCAGCGCGACCAACACTT
>CAYRAC010000329.1:0-5167 GCA_964422045.1 uncultured Steroidobacteraceae bacterium | reverse complement strand
TGTTGAAGTTGCTGAAGGGCAGCTGGCGCCGCAGGACGACGGCGGTGCCGCCGGTCGCCGCCGCATTCGACAGCACGATCCAGCCGCTGCTCCAGGTGGTTGAGGCGGTACAGGTCGTCGCGGTGGCGGCGGCCGGGCAAACCTCGACCGGCAAACCCTCCTTGACCGCTTCGTAGCGGGCAAACGTCAGGTCGCCCAACAGCGCGTTGATCTCGCCGCTGACGCGGTTAGACTTGGTGACGTATCGGTACGAGGGCACGCCGATGGCCATGAGGATGGTCGCGATGGCGATCACGATCATCAACTCGACCAGCGTTACGCCCAATTGGCGTTGTGGAATCATGGCGACACCTTACTGCGGCAACCTTGCACGAAGCTGTCTCGGACTCACCTTGAATGCAAGCCGTGACGGCGATCACACTGTGGCAGGGAACCGTACGACGATTCGGGCGCCCTTGCCAGCTGAACCTGGGCCGATCGTCACGGCCGCGCCATACAGGTGCGCGATCTCCTCGACGATGGCGAGCCCCAAGCCGCTGCCGTGGCCGGGCGAATTCGGCAAGCGAAAGAACCTTTGCCGGACCCGCTCGCGATCGGCCTCGGGAATCCCTGGGCCGGTGTCCTCCACCGTGATATGCGCCTTGCCGTTGACTTGTCCCGCGCTCACGGTAACGCTGCCGCCCGCCGGTGTGTATTTGAGGGCGTTGTCGACCAAGTTGCTCAACAGGTCGTCGATGAGGGCGGGGTCCGCTGCGATCGACGCGGGCGTGACATCGATCCCTAGGTCGATATGGGATTGCAGTGCCCGGTCGAAAAAGCGCGCGGCGACATCGCCCGCGAGAGCATCGAGCGCCACGCTCTGATTCTTGGTCGCGATGTTCACCGCCGGGTCCGCGCGCGCCAGGGCCAGCAGCTGATTGGCAGAATGCGCGAGCTGCCGGATCCCCTCTTGCAAGGTCAGCAAGCGCGCCTTGACCGGCAAGGCCGCGGACTCCGCGATCAGCAATTCGAGCTGCGCTTGCAGGCCGGTGATCGGGGTGCGAAGCTGATGTGCGGTGTTGGCGATGAATTGCTGCTGCGATTGCACGGATGAACGCAGCGTGGCGAACAGGCGATTGAGCGTGACGACCGCGGGCGCGATCTCGCGCGGCACCGAGGACTCATCGAGCGGGCGCAAGTCCTGGGGCGAACGCGCCGCGATTTCTTCACGCAGCCGCTTCACCGGCCGCAAGCCCAATTGAATACCCACCCACACCAGCACCAAGGTGATATCGAGCTGCACGAAGTCCCAGAGCAACGTGCTCATCAAGCCGTAACGAGCCGCGGGTTCGGCAGTCGCGTGCAGGTCGGCCACGGTCACGAGCACGGCAGCGCCGTGCATCTCGAATCGCGTCGTGACGCTGCGGATGTTGCGGTGATCGAGCTGTGTAATGGCCATCGGCGCCGGCGGCAGCCGTGCATCGCCGCCGATCAAATGCCCCTGCGTGTCGCGCACCGCGTACAGCACCGAATCGGCCGCCGGCAGGCGCGGCGGCGCGTCGGAGCGCTCCAGCGAAAACTCACCGTCCTTGATGCGTAGGTGCGCGAAGACGGCATTGGCGGCTTCCTTGAGGCGCCGGTCGCTGCTGATCACGCCGGGCGCGACATTGTTGAAGTAATGGACCAGGGCGCCGCACAGCGCCAGCAACATCAGCGGGACCGCCAACCACAGCACCAGAGCCCGGCTGATCGAGGACCTCACGAAGCCTTCGCTTCTTCCAGGCGATATCCCAAACCGCGCAAGCTGCGGATAATGGCGGCATCGCCCAATTTCGCGCGCAACCGCGACACATGCACCTCGACGGCGTTCGCGGAAATATCCTGGTCCGGATTGGCCACGGCCTGCTGCACGCGTTCCTTGGAGACGACTTGGCCGGTGCGGCGTACCAGGCATTCGAGCAGCAGCCACTCGCGCGCGGTCAACTCGATTTCCTCATCGTCGATGAGGAGCCGCTTGCCCAACAGATCGACGCTCATTCGGTTGAGCTTGATGACCCCGTGCAGCGCGCCGCTGGAGCGGCGCATCAGCGCCCGGCAGCGCGCGGCGAGCTCGGCGGGTTCGAAGGGTTTGCTCAAAAAATCATCCGCGCCGAGGTCGAGCGCCTTGACCTTGTCGTTCAGCGTGCAACGCGCGGTCAGAATCAATGTGGGCGTGGTCGTGCCGGCGCTGCGCAAGCGCCGCACCAGACTCAAGCCGTCCGCGCCGGGCAGCCCCACATCGATGATGGCGAGCGCGAATTCCTCGTCGGCCAACGCGGCCTGGGCCGCCTCGGCGCTGGCAACCCGGTGCACGCGATAGTCGGCGGCGGCCAAACCGCGCGCGATCGCGTCCGCCACGATGTCATCGTCTTCTACCAGGAGTAGCCGCACGGGCTCATATTACAGATCGCCGACGGCCTGATCGCCGGGATCCTTCTCATCGGACCGATCGGCGCCGAAGGTGCTGCGTTGCGGGGGAACCAGGGTGCGGAACTTCGCCTCGAAGGCCTTGGCGAAAGTCTCGGTGAACAGATGCGGAAACCCGTCGGCGGGACGCTGCGCGAGGCCGGCGAACATTTCGCCGTAGAGTTCCCAATACTTGGCTCGGTTCTGAGAGCCGAAGACGCCGCGTTTGCTCGCCCGATCGAAGCGCTCCTCCAGCTCCTTGGGGTCGACGCGCCCGAGAAACTCCTCGAAAGCCGTGCGCGTGGCGGAAAATGCGGCCGTGTTCTGCGCCTTCAATTCGCGAAAGTTGCTGCGTAGGGCTTCAACGGAGCCGCTGCGTACGGACAATGTGGTGATCAGCCGCATCAGCACCTCATCGACGCCCTGCGAGAAATTCAGCGGCGATTCGCCGCCCTCGCTCGGCGCGGGCGCGATACGGAAGCGATTGCGAAATTCATTGCGACTCTGATTCAGATCCATCAAGCCGAGCACCGATTCGCGCAGCAGCTGGCCGGCGAGCTGCAGCACGGCGCCGCGGACCTCCGCGCCGATCAGGCGCGGATCGATACCGGCACCGCGGCAAAAGGCCGTCAAACCGGCATCGAATTCGCCGGACTCGTGCAGCGTGAGACTCAAGCTGCGGGCCGCAGTGAGCGGCGCGGGCGCGGGCGCGGGCGCCGGCGCAGACGTCGGCGTCGCGGCGCTGTCCGCTTTCGCGGCCGAGACCTTCAGCGGCCGCGTCAGCATGTGCCACGGCGTGCCGGCATCGTCGGATTCCAATTCGGGCGTCGCCGAGGCGCGCGGCGGCGGCGGTGCGGTTCTCGGCAGCGATTGACCGTAGGCATCGCGCGGCCGAACGCCCGAGTCAACCGCCGCCTGATCGCTCGGCTCGAGCAGCTCGCTCAGGTCGAGATCGGCGCCCAAATCGTTGGCCGTGGACTTCTTGGCGGCCGCCGACGGCGACTGGCCGTCGTAGGCGACGATGGCGCCTTCTTCGGGCGGAAAGTCGTTGCTCTTGTCGATGCTGACCAGCAACTCGTATTGCCCGAGGCGCACGTAATCGCCGTCCTTCAGCGCATATTCATGAAACTTGCCGAGGGGGACCTGAGCGCCGTTGAGGTAGGTGCCGTTGGAGCTGGTGTCGACCAACACGTAGGTCCCGGCCCGGAAATCGACCCGCGCGTGTTTGCCCGAGAGGTAACGCTCCGGGTCGGGTAAACTCCACTCATTGTTAGTCGCACGCCCAATAGTGCCGCCATGCACGCCGAAGACCTTGGTGGATCGCTCACCGAGCCGGATCGCATGTTCGCTGACAACGCGTAAGCGCAAGGCCATATTCAATCCCTCCCACGGGGCGACAGGTATGCGCTAAGTGCCCGTATAATATGGTGAAATACTACCAACGGTTGGAGTTTGCTGAATGGCCGCGAGTCACATTTTTAAAGTTCTGTTCGTCAATCAGGGAAAGGTTTACGAGATCTACGCCCGGAAAGTGAGTCACGGCAGCCTATTCGGCTTCATCGAAGTGGAGGAATTGGTCTTCGGTGAGCGTTCGACCGTGGTCGTGGACCCGGGCGAGGAGAGGATCAAGGCCGAATTCAGCGACGTAAAGCGGACCTATTTGCCCATGCACTCGGTGCTGCGCATCGATGAGGTCAAGAAGCAAGGCGTCAGCAAAGTCGTGGCTTTGGAGGGTTCCAACGTCAGTCAATTCCCGGTGCCCATTTACACGCCAGGCGGGGATTCGAACGCGCGTAAATAGCCGCATGCCCGCCACGCTTCATGTTTAGTCTCCCCGGCGCGCCGGCGCTGTCGCAGTTCCGGATCGAGCAGCTGCTGCGTTCCATACGGGCACAAGACCCGCGCGTCACGGCGCTCAGCAGCCGCTGGCTGCACTTCATCGACGAATCGCGGCCGCTTAAGGCCACCGAGCGCTCGCTGCTCGAGAAGCTGTTGACCTACGGTTCGCGGGCGGCGGTCACGGCCGAGCACGGCCAGCAGCTGCTCGTCACCCCGCGCGTCGGGACCGAATCGCCCTGGTCGAGCAAGGCTACCGACATCGCGCACGTCTGCGGCCTGCAGGCGGTCAGGCGCCTCGAGCGCGCCACCCTGTACTGCATCGAGTCGCAAGTGCCCCTCGAACCGTTGCAACTCAAACACTTGGCCGTCCTGCTGCACGACCGCATGACCGAGTCCGTGTGGATCGATTGCCTCGACCCGACGGGCCTTTTCCATAATGCCGCCGCGCGGCCGCTGCGCATCGTGAGCTTGGGGAAGGACGGGCACGCGGCGCTGGGCATCGCCAATCGCGATTGGGGACTCGCACTCTCGAGCGAGGAGATCGACTACCTGGTGCGGGCGTTCGGCGAGTTGGGGCGCGACCCGACCGACGTCGAACTCATGATGTTCGCACAGGCGAATTCCGAGCATTGCCGGCACAAGATTTTCAACGCCGATTTCATCGTCGATGGCGTGCCGATGCCGGCCTCGCTGTTTGCGATGATTCGCGAAACCTATGCGCGCAACTGCGTCGGCGTCCTGTCCGCCTATCGGGACAACGCCGCGGTCATCGAGGGCGGCAGCGCCACGCGATTTTTCCCGGATCCAGAGACGCAGCGCTACGTCGGCAAGCGCGAGCCGGTCGACATTCTCATGAAGGTCGAAACGCACAATCACCCGACCGCGATCTCGCCGTTCCCGGGGG
>CAYRAC010000328.1:0-5170 GCA_964422045.1 uncultured Steroidobacteraceae bacterium | reverse complement strand
GGCAGCCGCGGCGCCCTCCGCCATCACGGAAGCCTTGTGGCGGGAACTGTTGGATCGCCTGGCGCCGGTTTCCGAGAGCTACCTGCGCGATCTGCTCCGCGAGACGGCGCTGCCCTTTGAGCAACCGTACGCCGGTATTCGCCAGCAGCGCCGTGAAGTTTGCCCGACTGCGCTCGGGATCATTGGGGACCAAGCCAATGGCGGCACCCGTGAGTTGGTGGTTCGAGAAGGTAAACAGCGCCCAGTTGACGTTGCGTTCCGCCGCCGGCCGGCGCTCCGTCTCGTACGTATCGAGCAATGCCTCACCCGCACGGCCACTCAGCACCATCGCCAGCTTCCATGCTAGGTTGTGGGCGTCGTGAATCGCGGAGTTCAACCCCAGGCCGGTGGTGGGCGTGTGTCGGTGAGCGGCATCGCCGGCCAACAGGACGCGCCCGAAGCGATATCGGTTGGCAAGCACACCCTGGACAATCCAGTGTCCGATACCCAGAACTTTCGGTTCGAATTCCGGGATCTTCAGCAGCTTCCGAATACGCGGCACGAGGCTGCCCTCATCGAACCGATCCGGATTGTCCGATTTGAAGCTGAAGTGGAAAATCCACTCCTCGGAGTGGCGATCATAGTTCGTCGGACCCAACTTCCCCAACACACCGGTGCTCCACGAACCGGTATCCCCTTCCGGATTCGCGAATAAATACGAGAAGCTCTCATCGTCATCCAGATAATTCGAGAGATCGGCCTGAAAGTATACCGTCACCATGTCGATCAGCTCCGGGGTGCCCTCGAGCTTGACGCCGACGCTTGGACCCACGATCTTTCCTCCGTCCGCGCCGATCAAGTATTGGCAGCGCACCGTCTTGAGTGAACCGGTCGAATTCTCTTCGAGCGTCGCCAATACGCCGGCGCCGTCCTGCCGCAGCGCCGTGAGCGTATGGTCGAACAGCGATGTGGCCGCCGGCTGCCGCTTCGCGTAGTCGCTCAGCAAAGGCTCGAGCCGAACTTGCGGAAAGATCGTGCTTTCGCAGGGGCTGTTTGCCTTATAGCGCGGCGCCAGGCTGCCTCCGCCGAACGCATCAATCTCAAACAGCACTTTCCGGTCATAGGGGCCGCTCCCGCCCAACGATGTGCACCAGCGTGTCTTGCACATGTTTTTGAGCGGAATCCCGCCAGCATAGATCGCGGCGTCGAGTCCGTGCTGGCGAAATACCTCCATGCTGCGCTGGTTGAGAAACCGCGCTTTCGGCATCGGCGACGGCGTGATATGCCGCTCGACGAGTACGTGGGGGACGTTGGCATGCGAAAGAAAAATGGAAGCGCTGAGTCCGCAGCCACCACCACCGACAATGAGCACCGGCGTCTCAATATCAGCCATAAACAACCTCGGTGGTGGCGCCGCTAACCGAAAGCGTCGAACACCGATGGCCGGTCGTGAATCGTACCCACGGCATTCATATCAATCATAGCGAGGCCAGCAGCGGAACCTTAGCCGAATATGGCAACGGCATCGTGGAGATCGACCAGGCTGCCGGTTAGAACGCTAATCGGGATAGAACGGGTGGCGGGTTCGGATTCGGGTCCGTGTCGAGCTCGAATCTGCGCCGGCGATAGACCGTGTTGGCCACCGGATAATGATCCGGCATCCGCATCAATTCGACCCGCGTGCCATCCGGATCAGTTACGAATGCGCATTCAATGGGTTCCCCGTCAAACAGCTCTGCAATTATGCGGCCCCCTTTAACCACCATACCGCCGTATGTTTCGACTTTCTCGAGGGTCGCCTTGAACTCGTCAACGTCGGAGATGCGCAATGCCAGGTGCGTAAAGCCAAGTTGATTCATCGGACGCCGATTCGCCGGGCCAATATAGCCGCCCGGGGAGCCGCCTCGTGTGTAATACAGCAACTCGATGAGGAGACCGTCAATTGCAAGGAACTTGGAATACGCCCTGGTGCTCGCGGGTGTTTCCAAATAAGAACGATAGGTCTTGGGCATGACTTCATCCAAGGAATACAACGCAAGTTCGTCGGCCGCTAGGACCTCTGTGTAAAAGCGGACCGAGCGATCGAGATCGCTGACACAAATGCCCAGATGTGAGCTGCCAATCGTCGCCTTCATAGCTATCACGTTCCTCTTTAAATTAGTTATCGAGCGCACCGGCAGCGATCCACGCGCGTACCAGAGTGATCTCCGCCGGCGTAGCAGTCAGCCACCCGGGGGGCATCTTGCTGCCCGTACCGCCCGCAAGACGGTGACGGTTCTGCATTTTGAGCAGTAGGTAGCTCTGTTCTGGGTATCCTGGATCGACCCGCTTCATTGCAGCTTCGCTCGAGGGGACATTCACGATCATTAAGTAGGCGACGCGTGGCTCTAGAATCAGGCCGGCGTCCGGACCCTCCTTGAGATGACAGTACGCGCACTCCTTGACAAAAAGCGGCAAAATATCGCGCCGGAAGCTGACCGGTGCGGGAGATGCCTCAATGGTCACTACGGCCATCAGCGCAGCAACCATGAGCGCCAGAACCTTGAGCATCATGACTCGCGCCTGCCCGCAGCGCTTCGGCCTGCCACATAACCGAACGTCATCGCTGCTCCCAATGTCGCTCCGCCGCCCCAGTACGAGTTCGCCGCGGGGCTGGCGATGCAGTTGCCGGCGCCGTACAACCCTGGAATGGGTTGGCCGGCGGTATCGAGCACTGCGCCCGTCGGGTCGATCACGGGCCCGCCGTTGGTGGCGAGAACGGCCGGTCCCAGAATCATCGTGAAGTACGGCCCGGCATCCAACAGCGGGTGCATTACCGGGCTGGGATATGGATTCGGTGGCCAGTTCGTGCCGCTCCGGGGCACCTGCTCCGAGCTTTGCACTTCGACGTCGTACGGATAACGTCCGCGGTCAAAATCCCGGTCTCGCCCTTCGCGCGCGTAACCGTTGAAGCGGACGAACGTGTCCTTGAGAGCTTGCGCGAACGAGCTATCGAGCCGCACGCCCCCCGTGTGAGCCGCGATGGTGCTTAGGCGCGCGTCGAGAGCGGCCGCGAGGCCCTCGAGCGTGTCCGCCGAGATGACGTATGAGTCGCCTAGCGGTTCGTCGGGTAAAGGGTAGTTGCCGGCAAAGCGTTCAGCGGTGCGCCGGTCGTAGATCGGGAAAGTGAGAAGATTCGGATACTCCGCATTATTGGCGTCGAAGAGATACGACTCGCGAGTCCGGTCATGGTAGTTGCGGTTCTCGTTGAAACAGCGCCGACCGTACTTATTGACCACGAACATGCTGTCGCCGATCGGCCACCAGACCTCCATCGGCAGGCTCGGATAGAGAAGGGCCTGTTCGACGAGGCATTGCGCTCGCCATGCCCCAGCCATGTTGCCGAGTTGGGCACCCGCACGAACCCCGAGGCGCACGAAATCGCCGGTGCACGTGGGCAGGGCGCATCGGCCGAGTATGGGGAACGGCTGGTACTCCCGAACAAGGTTGCTATCGTGGACGTACCCTCCGCTGCAGAAGATGACGCCGCGGCGCGCGCGGAACGACCGGGGCCCGGCGTCCGTGCGCACGATGACCCCCGTGACCGCGCGATCAGATTCCTGCACGAGATCAATCACCGGGGCATCCAGGAAGATCCTTACGCCGGCGCGACGCGCGTGCGCCGTCAACTGCGCCATGAGCTCGTCGCCGGCGCCAATCGACCCGTCGGCACGCTTGGGCACCACCATGCGCCCCCGCGGCGCCACGTTTTCGGGCACATGCTCGAGATAGTCTGGGGAGTACGAGATGCCCGTCGCGGTCTCAATCGCGTATGCCGTGCTGTGCAGCGCACCGAGTGAGTCCATGGACTGGAGCATCTCGTCGGCATGATCGTAGAATGCCGTCAGGAGGCGGTACGTAGCCTCAGGCAATCCCAAGGTCGGGTGCTGCGGGTCGTACACGGACGGGTAAGAATACCGTGCCGTGTATCGTAGAAAGTCGGCCTTGGGATCCGCGATTCCTCGCGCGCGCAGATCGAAGTTATTTGGAATCCAATAGCCGCCACCCGACTTCGCACTGGTGCCGCCGAGAAAGCCGGCCTTCTCGCAAAGAAACACCTGCGCTCCCGCAGCACGCGCCGTCGCCGCAGCAACGCAACCCGCCGCCCCACCTCCAACCACGATGACGTCCGTTTCTTTGTGCCAATTATGTGACCTCCTTTCGCGGGCCGCCACGGGCAAACCGAACGTGGCCGCCGCGGTACCGAGCAGCGCGCGTCGACTGAATTGAAGCCCTCCTAAACCCCGAGATTGCGCCACGCTCGGATCTCCGTGACTTGAATAGGTTCGCGCCGGTCCTTCGATAAGGTGGACTGACTCAAACCCCAGCAGCTTAGAGCCGCAAACTCGCCCGGTTGTCCGAAAGCGGCAAAGGAACCAACTCATCCAAATTGGCATCGATTGGGGGCGTGGCGAGCGCCAACGTGCGCCGGCGATAAGCCGCAGTATTCAATGTGTTCCGCGTCACACGCTGGAACGACTCGTTTGCCGAATGCGGATATTTCGTACCGTATCGGTCGTCTAGTGTTATTGGCAGTCGCCCCTCGGGTAACGAGACAACTCTAGTTCTGGCGCTCGAGCTCTAGAGTGCTTCGCGGGTTTCGCATATTTGGCATTCGCGGAGCTCTTCGCAACAGCTAGCCATAACCCGAAGGCGTAGCGGTGCCTTCAATATCCGGGGGGAGCTGATGGGTTCCACGTTTTTGATCATTGTGGTGCTGAAATGGATCGTGACGACTCGTCGTTGCCGTCTGGCCATGACCCGACAGATTGCAATCCCCTGCCCCCAACCGTCGAACCGGGAACCCGAGTTCCGGGCGGAAAAGCTGCCCAAGATGATGGCCGTGATGGCTGTGGCTCTCACGCACTCTGTCTGGGCACAAGTGCCGTCGCCGGGTGCTGAGTCGGGAGCTCTGCAGGAGATCATCGTAACTGCCCAGCGCAGAGAGGAGAGCATTCAGCAGGCGCCCATGAGCGTGACCGTGCTCACCGGGCAGATGCTGCAAGACTTTGGCGTCAGGGACTTCCAGGATTACGCCAAGGCGGTGGCCAATCTCTCGTTCGGGATGGGAGGGAGTCCCACGGGCGGACCTGCATACGGATACTCGTCAACGCGGGAGATCATCATCAGGGGCGTGTCGGGCCCCATCACG
>CAYRAC010000327.1:0-5190 GCA_964422045.1 uncultured Steroidobacteraceae bacterium | reverse complement strand
TGTCGGCCCGAGGTGGCTGCAAGCAGATGTGCACTAACTTCGGGAAACAGATGCGACGAGACTTCCCGGTTGTAGGCCGTCGCTAGACCTGCGGCGTTCCGCCAGCCGGTCACACCGCCGATGCGGTCCAGATCGATCATCACGTAATCCGATGCCTCGTAGGCGAGAGCGGCCGCCATCGGTGGCAGACCGGCAAAATTCTCACCGATCTGGATAGGCGTCAAGACCGCTTTTGCGAGTAGGGCTGTGTGGCGGTAGTCGTCATGGCGGATCGGCTCCTCGATCCAATAGACGCCTTCGCTGTCGAGTATTGGGCAATATCGCATTGCCTCGGCGAAGGTCAGCGCCTGATTGAAATCGACCATCAGCCGGACTCGCTCCGGCAGACGGCAGCGCACCGCCCGGACAGTGGCGCGATCATTATCGAAAGCGGTACGGCCCAACCGCAGCTTGACCGCTTGGAAGCCACCCTCGAGCAAGGCCTCCGCCTCGTCGGCGGAGGCTTCAGGCGACATCAACCCGAGCCCGTTGCTGTTGTAGGCCGGGATAGGCCGGGGATCGGCGCCCAGAAGGGTCGCGAGCGGCATGTCGGCAACCGTCGCGAGCGCGTCCCAGATGGCTGTATCGACTGACGAGGCAACCATCGCCAATGGGCCGACTAGCCCAGGCAGTCTGAAATGACGGGCAATGCGATGCGAGAGATCGAGCGGGACAAGAGGCAACCCGGCCAGCGCTGCGCTCAGTTCCGCGACAACCGGAACGAGCGATCGTGCGATCGATTGAAGATAGCAGAAGGCGTAGGCGTGCCCACTGATGCCTTCGTTTGTATCGAGATCGGTGAGCAGGAGCGGCGCGATGTCGATCCTCTGGGCACTGGTACCGAGTGGGCGGGCCATCGGCACGGCCACCGCCGTCGCCGAGAGCGACCGGAGCGTGAGCCTGTTGGGCCCCATGTGGCTAACGCCCTCCCTGCGCATAAAGCGCGAGTGCGTCCGAGATCACTAGATTGACCGGGGTCGAAACGCCGAGAGCCGCGCCCAATTCAACTACGCTACCACTCAGCCAGGGCACTTCAAGCCGGTTGCCGCGCTCCAGATCAGTCTGCATGGATGAGGTCATGGTCGCAGGCAACGTGTCGCAAAAAGCGAGGCGGTTCTCCGCGAAGTCTGCCGCGAGCGGCACGCCCTTCGCCCTTCCGACCTCGACGACCTCGCGCATCGCATTCAGCAGCAGTGAACGCGTTTGGGGATTCTCGCGGATCGGCCCGATAGATTGGTGCACGATTGACGTCGTGCCCGACAGGCCGACGAGAAACACGAACTTCTCCCAAATCTGCCGTTCGATCGCGTCGGTGAACTCGGCATCGATTCCGGCCTGGAGACAGGCCGCGAGGAACGCCTTGCCGCGGTCCGATTTCCCGCCGCCATACTCGCCGAACACGAGGCGCTGCATTGTGCCGGTATGGAGGATGACGCCCGGCTCCGCGATAGTTGCGGCGATGTAGCATACCCCGCCCATAATGGCGTCCGACGGGACGTACTTCCGCAGCAGCTCGTCCTTCTGGACGCCGTTCTGGAACGAAATGATCGCCGCACCTCGGTCGGCCAAAGGCCGCAAGGTGGGGGCGATTTCCTCGGTATCCCAGAGTTTCACCGCAACGATCACGAGATCAACTTGGCCGACTTCGGCAATCGTCTCGACGGCTTTGGCCGGAACGATATGAGCATCGCCAAGCGGACTGGTGAGTCGCAGTCCGTGTCGGCGAATCGCCTCCAGATGCGCGCCGCGCGCCACGAAGGTGACCTCGCTGCCGGTCGCGGCCAAGCGACCGCCAAAATAGCCGCCGACACCGCCCGATCCCAGAATAGCAATTCGCATAGGGCCGCCTGCCTTCCTCCGGCGTAGCATACTCAAGATTGAGCGCGCCCCGCAAAAGATTCGCTGTGCGAAGCAGGATTTCTCTCTCCGACTATCTGGTCGCGTCCCTTTGCGCCCTCTGGTCCCCGTGCCGAATAGCTGCGCGCGATCCAGGTATCCAGCGCAATCCGTCCCGGACCAAATATCAGGATCAGCACGGCGGCGAAGAGAAACGTGTACGGATCAGCGCCGTAGAATTTTCCGGGGTTGCTGAAAAACGACAGTAGCGCTTCCCGGTCCGCCGTTAGGTAGGCGACAAGCATATTTCCCGTCAACACCAACCCGGTTAGCCGCGAGGCCAGTCCCAGAATCAACAGAAGCCCACCAAAGAACTCAACGCAGCCAACGAATAATGCCGTCGGCCCAGGCGCGGGGATCCCAAGCGTGGTGAAGAATTGCGTGACCTGCGCCAGATGGTGCAGCTTGCCCCATCCGGTCTGCATGAATTGCCGGCCCCAATAGAGGCGTACAAAAAGAAGAAACGGTGATTGCGCCCAGGAGCTTATCGAACTAAGCCAGCCGTAAGCTTTGGCGGATGTGCGTGTTAATGTCGTCGAGAACATGATGGCTCCTAATTCGCCGATGAGCCGGGCTTACAGAACCAGCCGAGGGCGGCAAACAGCGCAAAGCTGTCTTGAATGTGTTGCTGGCATTGTTCGGGAGTGAGCGTTGATTCCGAGTAAGCAACCTCTACGGCGTCAGCGATTGATACTCCTTTTGCGAGCGTGTTCACCAGCCGGAACATCTCCGCGTCAAGTCGTTTGTAATGCACTACCAGTTCAAATCGATGAATCGCGAGATAGACCGGGGTCGCGGACTTGGCGCGCTTAATTCTGTTTGCGGAGACTGCGCGCGGAACCCCGCCATTGCGCTTGGCTGATTCGCGAATTTCCAGCACAAGCGTATCGACGTCGTGCCCGGATTCAATCAGCCGGAGATGCGGCTGAATCTGCAACGAACAGCCAGGATCAATCACAGCGATGTCGTCAGGCGAAAGACGCTCGTATTCGGCTGAGTCAAACGACTCGATCTCCGCCCACTCCAGCCTTGCCATGTCTAGCGCAATGGCGTAATTCGCTCCGGTCAGCACTTGATTTTTCCCAATCCACGCTGCAAGATTCTTTCCCAGGTTGCGCATCGTGAAAGACTCGGATGGGCAGTCGGCCAGGTACCTGCGACGCAGGCGGTCAAAGCGCTTTGCACCAAGCAGCGCACGAACGCCCGGAAAATCCTCGCTGAACGCATCCAGTACGCGAGACCAGTAGGAGCGGTTGTAGATCTCAAGGCGTTCAAAGCTGCTCAGGCGTGAATTTGGTTTTACCAGCGCGACGCCATCTTCCACACCGCGCTTCATGTTGTCGCGCGTGGAGAGCGGCTGCATCACCGCCCGCGCCAGCGTGCGTTGGAACTCCAGCAGTTCGATCATGATTGCGCTCCCGCCAACTGCAGTTCCGCGCTCTCGCCCGCCGCAACGGTCACCGCCTCCAGGTACTTCTTCGCTTTCATCGCCTCGTTGTGCACCTCTTCAAAGGGAGGGATGCGGTCATCCCACTCCAGCAGCGTCGCCGTCGGCCCGGTGCGCCGCAGCGCACGTTCGTAGAGCTTCCACACCGGATCGATCACCGGGTGATCGTGAGTGTCGAGGATGAAGCGCTCGTAGCGCGAGTGTCCGGCAATGTGCATCTGCGCGACGCGTTCGGCGGGGATGAAGTCCACGTACTCGGCGGGGTCGAACTCGTGATTGATGGAGCTGACGTAGATGTTGTTGACATCGAGCAGAATGCCGCAGTCGGCGCGCTCCACTACTTCAGTCAGAAACTCCCATTCGGTCATTTGTGAATCGTGGAACTCGGCGTAGCTGCTCACATTTTCAAGCACTACGGGAACTTCGACGTAGTCCTGCACGAGACGGATGTTGTCCGCCGCAATCTTAGCGGCCTCCCACGTATAGGGCAGGGGAAGCAGGTCGTGAGTGTAGCGGCCATCGACGCTGCCCCAGCAGAGATGGTCGGAGAGCCATGGTGTTCCAGTGCGGCGCACCAGTTCTTTCAATCTTTTCAGGTGCTCGCGATTTAGCGGCTGTGGCGAGCCGAAGTACATCGAAACTCCGTGCTGCACAACTTTGTACTGCTCCAGAATCTGGTCGAGGATTGCCAACGGTCGTCCACCGTCGATCATGTAGTTCTCGGAGATAATCTCGAACCAGTCCACCACCGGCTTCTTTTCCAGGATGTGCTGATAGTGCGGAATCCTCAGTCCGATTCCGATTCCGTATTCGGTGAATCCGTTGAACCGATTTGCCGGCATATGCATTACCTCGATGGAGAAAAATGAGGAGGACCGGACGCGGCCGGTCCCCTCGTGTTTGCCTTCTGTTGCGCTAGACTGCCTGCAGTTTGGAGCCATCGGTAGCGCAGCCGCCCTTGCCCTTGCAAGAGTTCTTGCCTTTGCATCCGTTGTCGCCGCTCTTGCAGCCGCCCTTGCCTTTGCAGGAGTTCTGGCCTTTACAGCCGTGCTTGTCGGTCTGCGGCTCATCGAAACTGGAGGCAGACGACAGGCCCAGGGCGCGCGCAATACTTCCGGAGTTTGAGTTGGTGTTGCTGCTGGTGGTGGCCGAAACAGCAGTGCTGGCACCCGTTAGCAGGCCGCTCATCGCGGCGGTCATCAGCAGAGACTTCATCGTGGCTTTCGTCATCGGGAACTTCCTTTCAAAACGGCTTGTGTTGCGTTGCTGTGATACCGGTGATTGCCGGCGAAAATGCTCCGTAACTCCCATCTGACGCGAAGGGGCAGCGGAAGTTACATTCGAAGATAAAATTCTTTGATTCAGTGAGCGAGATCGAATCGTGGTGGAAGCCGGCTCCCAAGCCAAGAACGTCAAAGTGGGCGACAAAGTTACGGCTATTGTGTCAAGCGGTGGGTATGCCGAATACGCCACCGCGGATGCTGGCTTCGCCATTCCAATCCCTGATGGCATTTCCTTCGCTGAGGCGGCCACGATCCCTGTCCACGGCGTGTCGGCCTACGCTCTTCTGAAGTTCGCAGCCAAACCTCAGCCGAACGAGAGTCTCTTGATCCAAGCAGCGGCTGGCGGCGTGGGTCTTTACCTGGTGCAACTTGCGAAAATTCTCGGCGTCAAGAAAGTCATTACCCTGGCAAGTTCCAACGAGAAGACCGATCTCGTCACGAGCCTCGGAGCCGACGTCGCTATTAACTACGGCAACGGGAGTTGGACGGATCAAGTCAGGGAAGCAGCCGGCGGAAACGGAGTGG
>CAYRAC010000326.1:0-5192 GCA_964422045.1 uncultured Steroidobacteraceae bacterium | reverse complement strand
ATGCGGTTTGTTCCGCTAGGGTATTCGAGATGTTGCCGATCTCGCGATCGATGGCTGCAACCGTGTGCTGGTACGAACTCCAGGCGTCATAGGTGGATGAGCCGGCGAAAGCCATGATGACGAGAACGCCGAACACGACCACGCGGAGCCGCAGGCGCTTGAATCGGATCGAGCCGGTATCCGGTGGAACTTGGCCGCTGGGTGAGGGCATGTCGCTGCGCCGCGTCTACTCTGGCACGCCCATGATACCTCGCACGGCTTCCAGCAGATCACGGTGGATCAGAGGCTTTGCGATCACCTGCTGTACCCCGAGACTTTGAGCCGTCGCTCCTCCCGCGCAAAGTCCGGATCGGAACTGGCCGGAGATCGCAATCAGGGGTGTGCCGGGGTGCGCTGCCTGAATATCGCGTATCGCTTGCACCCCGGCATTTTTGGGCATGTAGACGCTCGCAATCACGAGATCCGCGCGGGAATCGCAAGTCGGCTCGAATGGCGTACCCCCGCGGACGCGATAGCCTGCCTCGCTCAGCCACTCGCGGAGTAAGGTGCGAGTGAGGTAGTCTTCCTCGTAGATCACAATCTGCTGCATAGGTCGAAGCTATCTTTCGGCAGGCTCCGCACGCTGCAATTTCAGGTAGCTTTGACATTGTTTCAGTTGAAATGCACCGCCGATTCGTTGGCGGCAATGGACTTACCGTCGCGCATGCGCGCCGATCAGATGAGTTGTCTTAGGCCCGTCGCCGACCTGAAAGCGTCGAACCACTTGTTCCGCGATGCGATCGGCCTTGGTCACACGCTGGTGCTGGCGTAGGTGATCGAGCCAGGAGTCCATGAGAAAGGTCTCTATGAAGCGGCCCTCCTTCGCAGGGTCCTCGAATATTCCCCAGTCATAGGCGCCGTCCCGACGGCGCTCGCGCGCGCTGCGCCCGAGCGCATGCAAAAAGGGTTCGCGGTTCTTGGGATCGATGTGGTATTCGACTGTCACCAGTACGGGCCCACGGTCCGGCTCTACCGCACCGCTCGTGATCGGCGCCGGCCAGTGCATCGAGGGCGACAGATCGTCCGCCGCGCCCGCCTGTAGCTTCCAGGCCCCAGTGAGCGGAATCGCGAGTATCGCACCCACCGCCGCGATGAAAAGAGCGCCGCTCAAGCTGGTCACGGCTGCAAGCTCGCCCCAGATCGCGCTGCCCAGCGTCAGTGCACCGAACATCACAGTGACGTATACCGCGAGGCCTCGGCCGCGGACCCATTCTGGCAGCGCAATTTGTGCGGACACATTGAGGCTCGACACCGCCGCGATCCACGACGCGCCCGCGATGAGACTCGCCGCAACCGCGGTTGCGGAATCCCGGGCGAGCGCAAACAGCCCGGTCGCCACCGCACTTGCCAGCGTGGCGATCGAGAGAAGTCGATCCGCGCCCAACTTGCCCCTGAGCCAGCGCAGCAGGAATGCGCCGCCCACAGCCGCGGCTCCGATGGCGCCGAGCAATATCCCGTACAGCGCAGGACCCCCGGCGATCCGGTTGCGTGCAACCAGCGGCAAAAGCGCCCAGTAAGCGCTGGCAAAGACGAAGAATGCAGTCGCCCGGATCAGAGTCGCGCTGAGGTTGGGGTTGTAGCGCGCGTGCCGAAGACCGGTGCGCATGGCATTGCCGAAACCCTCGGGCGGCAGCGGCGTACCGCTTTTCTTCGGCAAGCGCCACCGCACAAGGGCTACGATGACGCCTAAGTTACTGAATCCATTGAACCAGAATGGCGCCGCAATTCCGATTGCCCCGACCAGCAGACCGCCGATGGCAGGTCCGACGGCACGGCTGACGTTGATGCCCACGCTGTTTGCCGCAAGGGCGGCCGGCAGATCAGCTTTCGGTACGAGGTCCGGCACCACCGCCTGCCACCCCGGGGCCGTAATGGCGGAGCCCACCGTCACGACGAAACTGAATACCAACAAACTGACCGGCGTGATGAGGTGAAGCCAAACGAGCGCGGCGAAGGCGGTCGAGGTGATCATGATCGCAGACTCGCCGAAGATCAGAAGGCGGCGCCGGTTCACGATGTCCGCGAGCGCACCCGCGGGAATCGCGAACAGAAACATGGGCAGGCTGTTGGCAACCTGCACCATGGAGACGATGAAAGGGTCCGGGTCGAGGCTCGTCATGAGCCAGCCTGATGCGACGTTGTACATCCAGCCGCCGATGTTCGAGACCACGGTCGCGGTCCAGATCACCGCGAATGTCCGGATGCGAAACGGAGCCCACGCGGTTGCAACTGCGGGCGCAGGGGAGCTAATCGGAGGATCCTTCGCTTGAGGGGCGCTCATCCTGCTCGTCCAATCTTAAGCGCACTCATGGTAACCCGCAGGAAGGCTTCCCGGGGGCCGTATCCGATCGATTGAGCGTTTACTAGGGTTGGATGTTCTTGAGAAACCCCTGGTCGTCTATGTCGCTGTCTTCGACGATTCGCCGCGAAGCCTCAATGTTTCTGCCATCGCGCCCCTTGATCGTCTTCAAAGTGGCAAAGCGCGGATACTCAACAGTCTCGCCGGTATCTCTGTCCCAGCAGGAGAAACGATAAACGGCGATCTTAGGCATAGGACTCCTTGTGCACTCGACGTCGGAGTAGCGCTGCCGGTGGGTGAAGACCATGGACCATGGCCATCGAGGTGGATATGCAAATTGCGGCGCCGCAAGAGTCCAAGGACGGATTGCTCGCGTAGTGCCTGCAAAATGTGCGGCGGTCAGCTTCCGGGAACGTGACGACCGTCGGATTCTGGTTGATCCCGGTTTCCAATGGGGGGAGTTTTGCACTGCCGTTCAGTGCGCGCCAACGCCGCTGATTGCTGACGCAACTGCGCTATCTCCGCGCGCACAATGAGTAACCGTGCCGAACGATAATAGTCGAAGTCGATGTCTTGCAGAAGATCCTGCATGTCACAAACACTGCCAGATGCTGCGGCGCGCTGTCTGTCTGCTAGCGCACTTTGCCGGTGGGCGTCTCAGAATCACGCCGCGAGTTCAGTTGCAGCGCTCGCATCGATCACCGCGTCGATGGGGAGTCGAATAAAGAAAGTAGTGCCTTTGCCGCATTCGGTCTCGAAGCGCAGCGTACCGCCGTGTTTCTTGACGATGACGCTGTGTGCGATGGCCAGCCCTTGTCCGGTCCCCTTGCCGATTTCCTTGGTCGTAAAGAATGGGTCGAAGATTTTATCGCGCGCCGATTCGGGGATGCCGGTGCCGGTATCTGAAATCGAAATCTCAACCTCGTTACCGTCGAGCCGCGTCCGCACCGTGAGCTTGCCCAGACTGCCCGTGTTCTTGACGACATCCGAAATCGCATGCGCTGCGTTCACCAACAAATTGAGGATCACTTGGTTGATCTCACCCAAATAGCACGGAATTGGCGGCAACTCGCCGTACTGCGCGTCGAGTTCGGCGACGTACTTGTACTCGTTGTGGGCAATAATCAGGGTGCTGCGAATGGCTTGATTCAAATCGGTCAATGTCTTATGGGCTTGGTCCGGATGCGCGAATTCCTTCATTGAGCGCACGATCGTTGCAATGCGCCCGAGGCCATCGATCGAGCTGTCGAGCGCTTGAGGTGCGTTCTCCAGAATGTAGTCGAGGTCTGCAGCCTGTTCGGCGTTCCCGGCAAGGCGCGCCGCAGCGGTCACATCACCTGCCGATTGCACCGCGAGCTTGAGGTCGCGGTAGGCGTGGATCACGGCGGCCAGATCAGTCAATGAAGCACGCACGAACTCCACGTTATCGGAGACAAACTGAACCGGGGTGTTGATCTCATGGGCGACGCCTGCAGCAAGCCGGCCGACGGATTCAAGCTTTTGGGCCGCGGCGAGTTCGCGGCCGAGGCGCCGCAGTTCGGTGACATCGAGCATGAGACCGCGCAACACCTTGGCCTTCGCCACCCGCACGCAAGTTCCCGTCCAGCGCACCTCAGTGCGATGATTGTTGCCCATGGACAGAGGGGTCACAAATTCAAACGGCCCGCTGTTGCACTCATCGAATCGTTGCCGCGTCTCGTGATTCGTGTTGCGGGGAATGACCTTATCCAAAGCACCCAGCACCTTCCACTGCCGTTCTGGAATTCCTGAGTCGGCAATGCCTACGGCGCCGATATAACTGAAACAGCTGCGCGTCAGATCCAAGGTGAACGGAATCGCTTTGGTGCTTTCCGCCATGAGTTTGAACATCTCGCGACTTTGGGCAAGTTGCCAGCTGACGCGGCCCAAAAGGGTCGTTAGTACTATGACCAGGGCGCTTGCCAGAGCCGCCCACTCCATATAGACGCGCGTTTGCCGATGCGCGGGGGCCATTTGTTCGTCCACCGACAGTCCCACTAGTACCGCGAGGGGAAAGCCATAGAGTTCTCTGGCACTTGTCCAGCGTTGCACTTGATCCCAGCTGCTGATCGAGACCGTAGCGTCGGTCGCGATTGCATCAGGATCCTGGATCGCGGCAGCATAGTCGATCGATTCGCCCGAGAACATGCCATCTCCGGTGCGCCTAACTTTGGAGATATCGTCGGCGCCGATCATACTGAGCACTCCGTGCTCGCCGAGCTTGGAGGGATCGTAACCACTGACGAAGTAAGCCGCTTCAACCGATACGATCACTGCGCCGTCAAACGCTGCATTCGCGGCATTGAGTCGTCGGCTGAACTGCAATTTTGCGTCGCGGGTGGGCCCCCGTGGTAGCTGTCCGATGAAAAAAACATCGCCGTCGCGTTGCTTGAGAAAGATGTCCTGAGCGGCGATATTCTGTTCTGCGGAAGAATCCGTGGTATCCACTATGTTGCCATCGACGTCAGCAATGCTGACGATGAAGATCAGATCCGGCGGCAACAATCCCTTAGCCTTGAGTTCCGCGAGCATGTGGCCTGCTGTGTGCTGCGGCCAGTACTTGACCAGATTCAGGGTCAGATCGATCTGAGTCAACGCCCGGACGGCCTGAGCCTCGTAGGCGCTCAATAGCACGCTCGTGGATGCCGCCGCGGCATGTGCGGCGTCAGCTTCCTTGACTTTGATGACGCCGAAGGCGGTGCTCCAGATCACGAGGAGCAAAATAACGGCGATCACCGGATACAATACCTGCGGTGCAGCCAGCCTGATCAACAAGGCGTGGTGCAAAGGCTGAATACGCATTCTCAGTTCCATATGGCAAGAGCGCCGACCACCG
>CAYRAC010000325.1:0-5202 GCA_964422045.1 uncultured Steroidobacteraceae bacterium | reverse complement strand
TTGCGCCGCCCGAGCAGCTCGCAGAAGTGCAGGAACGATCCCGGTACCTCGGGAATTTGCACCGCGAACAGCGCTTCGCGCTGCGCACCGATATCGGAGCGCTCGGCCACATAGCGCAACCGGTCGAAGTTCATGTTGGCGCCGCTATTGACGGCGACGAAGGTGCGTGCACTGCAATTTTCTCGCGTCACGTATTTCTTGATCCCGGCGACGGCGAGAGCGCCCGCCGCCTCGGCGATGGCGCGCGTGTCCTCGAAAATGTCCTGGATGGCTGCGCATATCTGATCGGTGGTCACCAGAACGATTTCATCCACGTATTGGCGCACCAACCGCAGGGTCTCCTCGCCGACGCGCCGCACGGCGACGCCGTCGGCGAACGTACCCACGCGATCAAGCGTCACGCGTTTGCCGGCACGCAACGATTGGTACATTCCTGCCGAGTCCTCCGGCTCGACGCCAATGATCTTGATGCGCGGGTACAGGGATTTCGCATAGGCGGCGATTCCGCCAATGAGTCCACCGCCGCCCACCGGCACGAAAATGGCGTCAATGGAATCGCCGTGCAACTGACGCAAGATTTCCATGGCGATCGTACCTTGCCCGGCAATCACGTCCGCGTCGTCGAAAGGGTGCACGAACACCAGTCCGCGCTCGCGGCCGACATCGACCGCGCGCTCGTACGCTTGGTCATAGTCATCGCCATGCAGCATGGTCTCCGCGCCGATATCCGCCACGGCCTGCACTTTGATCTCGGGCGTGGTCAGCGGCATGACGATGACCGCCGGAATTCCCCGCGTGCGGGCGCCCAATGCCACGCCCTGCGCATGGTTGCCGGCCGACGCGCAGATCACGCCCCGCTGCGCGCTGAGAGCCGAGAGCTGGGCGATCTTGTTGTAGGCACCGCGAATTTTGAACGAAAACACCGGCTGCAGGTCTTCACGTTTGAACAAGACTCGATTGTTCAAGCGACGCGACAACCGCGGCGCGGCGTCCAGCGAGGTCTCGACCGCGACGTCGTATACTTTTGCTTTGAGGATGCGTTCTACGTAGTTTTCTTGCATTACTTACCTTAGCTCAAGCGTCCGCGAAGCGGTATGGTCGATGCATTCTGTGAGATGCTGCACAGCCCGCGGAGCGCGCGGGTTTCGCTACATTTAATTCGGTACCATACGCTCATGCGCACCCTGAAATTGTGGCTGTTGGGCTTGATGCTCGCCTCCCCTGCCGCCTGGGCGCTGTCCGGAAACGTGGTCGCCACCGCAAATGTGAAGGCGCGCTTGGCGAGCGAAGTGAGTGCAATCGCTCCCGGCCAGTCGTTCTGGGTCGCTCTAGAATTCGATATTCGCCAGGGCTGGCACACGTATTGGCGAAATCCCGGCGACTCGGGCCAGGCAACCTCGCTCGTGTGGCGGCTGCCGCCTGGATTCACTGCCGGCGACATTGTTTGGACCACTCCGCATAGTTTTGAGATTCCGCCGCTGATGAACTACGGCTATGCCGGACATGCGGTGCACCTGGTCAACATAGTCGCGCCCAAGGACTTGAAGAACGGAACGCCCGTCGAGCTGTCCGCAAAAGCCAGCTGGTTGGTCTGTTCGGACGTGTGCATTCCCGAAGATGCCGAACTGCATTTAACACTGCGGGTTGGCACCGTCCCCGGGGCGGTCGATCCGGCGGATGCGCAGCTGTTCTCGACCGCACGTGGCGAACTGCCGAGCCCTGAGCTTGGCGCGACCGGCGCGCGGATCCAGGGCGACCAGCTGGTGATCTCGCTCGGAAAAGAGTGGGGCGCCACGCTGTCGCAGATCAAGTCGCTGACGTTCTTCCCATACGACGAAGGCGGCATCGAGTACGCGGCACCGCAGAAACTTCTCCGCGGCCAGAACGCGGTCGAACTGTCCATGAAACTCGGGGATCGCCCGCCCAAGGCGGGAATCGTTCGCGGAGTGTTGTTGGCGACCGAACAGAACGGCGGCGAGACGGTGACCGTGCCGCTGGAAGTCGCCGCAGACTTCGCGCACGGCGGCAGCGGGAAAATTGCGCAGGCTACGAGCGGGGAAAAGACTTCGGTGGCTGCATTGTTGCTGCTGGCCATCTTGGGCGGCCTGATCCTAAATCTAATGCCGTGTGTTTTCCCGGTGCTGTCGATCAAAGCGCTGGGCTTGGTTGAACAGGCGAAAAAGCATCCCGCGGCCGTGCGCACCAAGGGCGTGGTGTTCGCGGCGGGCGTCATCACCTCAATGCTGCTCCTCGCCGCGGTACTCCTGGCATTGCGTGCGGGCGGAGAACAAATCGGCTGGGGTTTTCAGCTGCAATCGCCGCTGTTCGTCACGTTCTTGGTGTACCTGCTATTCGCAGTGGGCCTGAATCTCTCGGGGGTCTTCGAAGTCGGCGGCGGACTCGCCGGTCTCGGCGACAACCTCACTCAAGGCGAGGGCTACCGCGCCTCGTTCTTCACCGGCGTGCTGACTACATTGGTCGCGACACCATGTACCGCGCCGTACATGGCATTCGCGGTCGGCGCCGCCCTGACCCAGTCGCCGTTCGTTGCGATGTGCATTTTCGCCGCCCTCGGTTTCGGACTCGCGCTGCCCTATTTGCTGTTGTCGTTCGCTCCGTGGCTGCGCCGTGCGCTGCCAAAACCCGGCGCCTGGATGGACACGCTCAAACAGGTATTTGCATTCCCAATTTACGCCTCGTCGGCGTGGCTGCTGTGGGTGCTCGCGCAGCAGACTTCCTCCTTCGGCTTGGCCGCCGCATTGGCGGGCGCCATCCTGATCGCGTTGGCGGCCTGGGCTTTCCAGAAATCGAAGTCGAGCTCGGCGGCAGGCCGTATCGCCGCGCTCGCCACGGCCACGCTTGCGGTGCTGCTGGCCATCATATTGCCGGTGCGCTTCGGCGGTGTGGCCGCGGCAGCATCGAGCGTGGCGGTGGGCGGCGCCCATCCGTCCGATGAGTGGCAACCTTACGATGCGGGACAAGTCGCGAAGTTGAATGCCGCTGGACGGCCGCTGCTGGTGAATTTCACCGCCAGTTGGTGCCTCACCTGCTTGGTCAACGAGCGCAATGCATTTGCCGATTCCGCGGTCCAAGAGGTCTTCCGGGACAAGGGCGTCACCCTGATGAAGGGCGATTGGACCAATCGAGATCCCGCCATCACCCAGGCGCTGGCAGGTTTCGGACGCGCCGGCGTGCCGCTCTACGTGGTCTATAATTCAAAGCCCGGAACCACCGAGCCCGTCATACTGCCGCAACTGTTGACGGCCAGTGTGGTGCAAAGCGCATTCGCCGATACACCCAAGCCATGAATGCGGCATGCTGCGTGCATGGCTTCCGATAGCGCAACCACAATTTCGGTAATCGACTTCCGCCGTCACAGCATGGTGCTGCAGTGGCACTCGGTCGCGGGAACGTGGAGCCCCTGTGAGACCCCGCCGGCGCTGGTTCATGGCATTGCCTTGATACGTTCATCGCAACCCAACATCTGCGTGTATGGCCAGTCCGGGCGCCTGCGCCTGCAAGTCGGCCCCAACCAGTACGCTCTGTCGGAAACTTCGCCGCACATTACCTGTTCGCGGGGATTCGCGAGCTTCGGCTTTCGCCGCCGTTTTACCGTCCGTTCGAGCAGCGGCGCGATACTCTACAGTCACGGCTACTGGTCGAGCCAACGCCGCGACTTCTTTCGCTGGCTCGCGACTCGCGCCGAGGATCCTGATTGGCGGGCCACCAGCGGGCGCAGCTGGTCGGAAGGTCTCGCCGCCTCGGTGCTGCGGGCTCACTGAGCGCTTCAGCGCGGCAAAAGGCCGCTGAGCTCCGCGTTCGTCAGGTAGCGCCACTTGCCGCTGCTCAACGTTCCCAAGTGAATGTTCATGATGCGCACGCGCTGCAGCCGTTGTGCTCGATAGCCAAGCGCCGAACACATGCGGCGGATTTGGCGGTTCAACCCTTGAGTGAGGATCATTCGAAATCCGTCCCGGCCGATGCGCTCGACTCGGCAAGGCTTTGTCTGTTCGCCCATGATCTTTACGCCGCCTGCCAGCATTTTCAGCGCCAGGTCAGTGATGGGACGATCCACGGTCACGAGGTACTCCTTTTCGTGATTATTCTCGGAGCGCAGGATCTCGTTGACGATGTCGCCGTTGTTCGTCAACAGAATCAAGCCCTCCGAGTCTTTGTCGAGCCGGCCGATGGGAAAGATTCGCTCGGGGTGCCCGATCAAATCGATGATGTTGTCCTCGATGTGTGCTTCGGTGGTACAAGTCACGCCGACCGGCTTGTTGAGGGCAATGTAGATCGGCCGTTTCTTGGCGCCGACGGGTGCGCCGTCAACGCAAATCTCGTCTCCGTCGGCCACCTTGGTGCCCAAACCGGCGAGCTGACCGTTGCAAGTGACGCGCCCCGCCTCGATCCACTTGTCTGCTTCGCGCCTCGAACAGACCCCGGTTTCGCTGATGAATTTATTGAGTCTCACGGAGGAACGCGCTGATTTGCTTCGTCAAATCGGCTGGGGCGGCCTCGAAAGGGGCGTCCCCGGCGCGGGCGACATCGAGGATCAGTCGCGGCTGCTTCACCGCCGGCAGGCGCTCCGTGCCCGATAGGTTGGCCAACACCAGGCGCCTGACGAGTTCAGGTCGTGCCGCAGCGAGCTGCAATGCAACCTCGGCGCCATATTGCACCCCGAGCACGTCGATTTGACGCAATCGCAAGCCGCTGGCCAAGTCGGAAGTCGCCGTGGCGGCGTCCGCAATGCTGCGTGCAGGCGAGGGGTCGGATTCACCGAACCCCGGTAGATCCGGGGCATAAACCGAACGCACGTCGGCGAGCGCGGCGAGGATATGGCCGAAATCGCGGCTCGAGCCCTCGAGGGCATGCAGACAGAACAAAGTGACTTGCTCATCGAATCCACCTGTCGTCGGAAAAGCCGTGCGCACATGCAACTGGCCGAATTTGCAATCGAAATAGGCCCGCCGGGTCCGGACTTCTATCTGCGGAACGATTGACTTCGAAGCCTTAGCCACGGTAGGTCTCCAGCTTGAGCAAGCAGCGGTCTACAAGGATACGCGAAGTCGCTGCTGCGTCGCGGAGCGACTCGCGCCTTTGTTGTTTTTTTGCTACATTAAGTTTTGCACTTCTTTGCAATTGGGCTAGCTTCGGCGGCGGCGCAAGGCTAGAGTGTTGCTCGGACGCAATAGGATTGTAGGG
>CAYRAC010000324.1:0-5227 GCA_964422045.1 uncultured Steroidobacteraceae bacterium | reverse complement strand
CTCATTGATGCCGAATTCGCGCCGCGGCTTATCGTTGGCCGCCGTGCGCGCGGCGCGGCGCGCGGCGAGTTGTGCCAATTCAGAATCCTTGCCTACGGAATATTGATTGTCGAGAAAACCGATCATCGCAGGATGCTGCTCGACCGCGGTCAGCAGATCGACGAATCGGCCGTTGACGTGCGGACGAATGGCCTCGTTCTCGAGCGTGCCGGCGATGCCGACGACAGCGCCCTTATCCGCCGACACGGCGAAGTGATTGGTCCAAAAATGCACCAAGCGCTCGGCGAAGGGGCGGGCGGTAACCGCCGCGCTTTGCGCACGCGCCAACACCTGGGCGCGATAGTGGGGCAGGTAGGCATCCCGCACCGGATTGAACGCCGCCTTGGGATCCGCCGCTGTCGCGGCGGCATCGCGTTTCATTTCCTGGCGTTCATCGCGCGCCGCGAGCAGTTCGATGAAAATTCGCTCGGATGGTGCAAGCGGGGTGTTCACGGCGAGCGGCACCGCGCCCTTCAACTGCGCCGTCAACCAGGTTCGCGGATCGCCCGCGGCGGCGTTGAGATCCCCCGGCCGGGCGCCTAAACCAAAACGCAGGACAGCTATTTCGGTTTGTATCATGCGAGTTCTAACGGAATAGCGCGTCCCGGGTTGACCGCTGCAAACACCGCAGCCCACATTGCACCCGAAGTTGGCCGAAAACTGTCGATCAGCTCACGGGTGGAGGCTGCGCCTCGTGGGCAGGCAACGCAGGGTCGATACAAGCCCAACTGGGGGCTTGGGAGGTCCAAATGGTGGCGGCCGGCCGGGCGATCTCGGCATCATCGAGGGTGCCGCCCCGCACGAAAATGAGGTGTGGCCGAGCCTCGGCCTCGCTGAACATGGGCGTGCCACATCGCGGACAGAAGCGCCGGTGCATGGCATTGCCGCTGTCGGCGACGCTCGGGTAGTCGCAAAGCTCGCCTTCGACGCTGAATGCGGCCTTCGGAAAACAGACATTGACCGTGCCATTTCCGGAGCCGAGAAATTGGCACAGCCGGCACCAACAAACGCGCGCCGCGAGGGGCGGCGCCGAAATCCGGTAACGAACGGCGCGGCACAAACAGCCGCCGGTAATCTCCATGCGAAGTTCCTCTATTGATCCGGCCACATGAATCGTAGCGCCAAAGCCAAGGCAATGAGGGCGATGGCGACGTTGAGTCCCACGCCTATATGAGTCCAGTACCCCGGGGGCACGACCACGGGATCCAAATTCTTGGCGACTTGCCGGAATTGCCGCGCCGAAATCAGGGCGACCACCGCTCCCAACAACAACAGGATGACGCCGAGCCCCAGCGAGAATCCGCGCTGCGGCCCCGACACGGGCTGGTGGGCCACCATCTGCAAAAACAGCCCAAATCGCTCTACCACGAAGCCGAAACCCATGAGAGCGATGGCGCTGCGTTGCCAGGCCAGGAGGGTGCGCTCGGCTGCGAACAGGATTCGGGGATCTGCGGTGTAGGACATGCGTTTTTGCTCCCTCAGTCAGCCAATTCTTACAAGAGCATAGGTGGGGTGCCGATCTTAAATGGCGGGCGGGTTCGACAAGATCTGGGCTACTTGTTCTGGAAGGAAACTATGGCATACGCGCGCGGTAAAGTGCTCTTCGACAGTCCGGTTGCCCGGCCAGCTCCGTCCCCCTTGAGACGCGTAGTCGTTGCCAGGCCGCACGAGGCGCTGCGCGAGATCGAGAGCCTGCGCGCGGTGAATGAGCATCTGCTGCGCGAATTGGCGGCCCTCAAGCAACGTGAAGTCCAGGCCCAACGACTCGCCGATCGGGACGGTCTGACGGGTCTTTACAATCGCCGCCGGATGTTGGAACTGTTAAATACGGCCGTCCATGAGGCTGAATTGCAGGGGCAATGTGTCGGCTTGCTGTTCGTCGATCTCAACGGCTTCAAGGCTGTCAACGACGAGTACGGCCACGCCGCCGGCGACAGGATTTTGATAACCGCGGCCATGCGGATCGCAACGCGGGTGCGGGCCGGCGACTTCGTTTGCCGCTACGGTGGAGATGAATTCGTCGTAATACTGCCCGGTGCGCCCGACGCGGCTGCCGTCACTCAGGTTGCGGACACCATCCGCAGGCGCGTGGCGTTGCCGTATTGGATCGAGGGAACCGAGCAGCACTTGACCGCCGCGGTCGGCGAGTCGATGTACCCGCACGACGCGACGAGCGCCAGCGAGCTGCTGCTCAAAGCGGACCAGGCGATGTATCGACTGAAGACCCGCTTGGCGCGCCCCATGGTGAGTCTGGGCAGCATGCCCGAACCGCATCCCGCGAGACGCCGCGACGACTGAGCCGCACGAGCACGGGCGCTTTTCGTCGGTGGTGATCTTCCCGCCACGGCGCTATCCTTCCCCGGTGGCGTCGCAGTCAACGGCGGAAGACCGAAAGCGTTTCATCACCCATGCTCCTCGAACTCAATCTGTGCTTCAGGAAGCCGCGTCGCTGGCTCAGTGCGGGTCTGGCGTGCGCTCTGCTGCTCGGTGCCGGGCTTGTGTCGTGCGTCATCGTTCCCGATCAGCGTCACTATGCCGATGGCCTGGTGATGGTGGCGCCGCCGGCGCCTCGCGTGGAGGTCATCGGAGTACCGCCGTCGCCGGGGTATGTTTGGCTGGGCGGGTATTGGAATTGGGTGGGCGGCCGGCACGAATGGGTGGATGGCCACTGGGCTGCACCGCGGCCCGGTCATCATTGGGTAGCGCACCAATGGGTACGCCAAGGTGACGGATGGCGCATGAAGCCAGGGCACTGGGAGCGCGGATAGCGTCTCTATCGGTACGACGGCCACGCGTCGGCACCCGTCTTGGCGATCAACGCGACCACGATCCCGATGAAAACGATGCGCACAAACTTGCTGCCGCGCTTGATGGCCGTATGCGCGCCCAGCACGCTGCCCATGGCATTGCATGCGCCCAGCGCGATTCCCAGGGCCCAGTGAATATCGCGGTGGATGCCGAAAAAAACCAATGCGCCCGCGTTGGTGGCGACATTGATGGTGCGGGCGCCGACCGAGGCATGCAAGAAATCGAATCCGTATAAGCGGATGAACAGCAGCATCAAGAAGCTGCCGGTCCCGGGCCCGAAGAAACCGTCGTACAAGCCGATGCCGCTGACTGCCGCCAACGCCACGCAGCTGCGGCGGCGCGAGAAGACGACGGGTGCATGGCGAGCGCCCAAATCCTTCTGCCAGAGCACGTAGATGAGCACCACGCTCAACATGATGGGCACGAGCGGACGAAACAGCAGCGGCGACACCGTGCTCACCAAACCCGCACCGGCAAGCGCGGCGAGAAACGCCGCCATACATGCCGGCAACAACACGCGCCATGGGATGCGCACGACCCGCATGTAACGCAGCACCGCACTTGCCGTGCCGCAGATGCTGCCGAGCTTGTTCGTCCCGAGCAGCAGCGCAGGCGCCTCGGCAGGATAGGCCGCGAGCAGTGCGGGCACTTGAACCAAGCCCCCACCGCCGACGATTGCGTCGATAAATCCAGCGAAGAAGGCGGCGCACAGCACCACCCCAAGGCTCGCGTAGCTGCCGCCTAACGCGATTGCGCCCAGGTCGTGCTCCGATGAATGTCGCGCAACGGCGTTCCGCCGCCTGCATCGAACCAATCCTCGATCAGCCGGAACGATATGGATTGCCGCGGAGGCAGCAACGTGCCGTTCGCGGCAAGTTCGGCGCGGGTGAACCAGCGGGCGTCTTCCAGTTCCTGATCATTTAAATGCACTTCCGTGGTGATGGCGTGCGCCGTAAAGCCGAGCATCAGCGAGGCCGGGAAGGGCCACGGTTGCGATGAGTGGTATTCAATCCGGTCGACTTCGATACCGGTTTCTTCGAACACCTCGCGTGCCACGGCATCCTCGAGCGATTCTCCCGGTTCGACGAAACCGGCAATGGTGGAGTAACGCCCGACCGGCCAGCTGGCCTGCCGTCCGAGCAGGGCTCGATCGCCTTCGCCGACCAGCACGATGATGGCGGGGTCGAGCCTCGGGAATTGTTCATGGCGGCAGCTGGGATTGGTGCAAACGAGCACGTGTCCGCTCTTCGCGGGTACGGTGCTCGCACCGCACGCGCCGCAGAAGCCATTGCGCCGCCGCCAGGAGATGATGGCCCGCGCATAACTCAACAGTCCCGCTTCATCCATCGGCAGCGCGGCGGCGATCAGGCGCAAGTCCTCGAAGCGCGTTCCGGGCGGCATCGGCGGTGGCTCAGCCGATTCGATGTCGTATGTGAAGTAGTGAGTGTCGCCGGATCGGCCGAGCAAAACCAAATCCAATCCGCTGCGCCGTTCCGGCGGCACTTGATGCAGCGGCAAATAGGCCGCGCGCGGCGTGTTGCCTTCGACGATGAGGCTGCGTGAATTCCACACCGGGATTGCGCGACTGCGCTCATCGGCGAAAGCCGCGGCAAACCACGCAGGGTCCTGGCGCAAATGCGCGACGCGGTCCAGGTACGGACCCGCTAAGACATTCCGTTGCTGCATCCGTCAATTCTAACAGGGCGCGGCCTGATTTCAGGCCCGGGCGGCGGGACCGGCTGCCGCTGAGCGGTCATTCCACGACAGGCCTACACTGTCGGTCGGTTGAAGTTTGCGCTCGGCTGGATGTTAGTGCCGGGTACTCACGGCGCTACCCACGACCGCCGCCTATGCGTGGTTGGCGTGGAATGCATTGAGCGGATGATGCGCGCGTCATGCAACGATGCCGAATGTTTTGACCACGAGTGGAGTGTCGACAATCATGTGCGGTGCAATCATGTGGTAGCCGAGCGCATGCACCCAGGCATTGCCGGTTCGCAGTGTCAACACGCTCTTGAACATCCCCGGTCCGAAGTATTGAAGCAGCACGAAGATGAGCGAGAGCGTCGTATTGGTCGGGGAATTGAACGTGGACCAACCCTCGACAATATGCATCGCGGCATAGGTGAGTCCACCCAGCAGCACGGTCGTGATCCGCGAGCCAGATAATGCAAGATAGCGGGGCAGCAAGATCGCATAGATCAAGATCATTGTCGGGAGTACCGTGCCGATAAAGAATATCAGCAGTGTCAGAGGTGCTCCAATCAGTATTTGACGCGCACTGAGACTTAAAAGCGTGTTGTCAAAGATGGCAAGCTCGAATGCGGACTCGACCACGATGACAGCTACGATCAAGAGCAAATCGCTTCGCCGGTCGGTC
>CAYRAC010000323.1:0-5261 GCA_964422045.1 uncultured Steroidobacteraceae bacterium | reverse complement strand
GGGGAAGTCTGGCTTCGCATTGTTTGCGATAGTCATCAATGTTCGCGATGATCATACTGTCCCCAGCTCCTGACAAACGTTGGCGCTGCGCCAGCGCGAGCGAGTGATCGTAGTATGCGATCGTGCATCAGGGCCTTAGAGATGTTTATCCCCCTTCCGGGGGGGCAGCGTGGAAACGTTCCGTGTGAGGTGACCACTATGGATGACAGCGCATGTATTGAGGTGCCCCATCTGGACGTCGATCCGTTTTCAGAGGCATTCCTTTCGGATCCTTACCGATATCACGCCCGTTTGAGAGATGCCGGGCCGGTTGTCTGGCTTGAAAAGTACGCAATCTATGCGATGGCCCGCTACAAGGAGGTCAGCGAATCGCTCAAGAACTGGCAGACGTTTTGCTCCGGTCGCGGGGTTGGATTGAGCGACTTCGCCAAAGAGGAGCCGTGGCGACCGGCGAGCCTGCTACTGGAGACGGACCCGCCCGTGCATGAAAAGACACGTGAGATCGTCGCACGGACGATCACGGTCGCCTCACTCAACGCACTTCGCCCAAAGTGGGAATCAATTGCCGATTCCCTGGTGGAGGGTCTCGTCGCGCAAGGCAGTTTCGATGCGGTCACGGAACTCGCTGAAATCTTTCCGTTGCGGGTCTTTCCAGACGCCGTCGGAATTCGTACTGCCGGGCGCGAGAACCTGTTGCCGTATGGTTCCTTGGCTTTCAATGCTTTCGGACCCCGCAATTGGCTGACCGAGGACGCAATGGCGAAAGCGGAGCCGGTAAAGCGATGGGTCGCGGAGAGTTGCAAGCGCGCACACCTTAACCCCGGCGGATTTGGTATGAGCATCTTTTCTGCCGTGGATTCCGCAGAGATCACCGAGGAGGAGGCGGAAAGACTTGTCCGATCCTTCCTGACGGCGGGCCTGGACACGACAGTCAACGGCATCGCGAATATGATCGCTGCATTTGCAACGAACCCCGAGCAGTGGCGGTTGATAAAGAGCAGCCCGGGCTTGTCCCGACGGGCTTTCGATGAGGTGCTGCGATGGGATTCCCCGGTGCAGACGTTTTTCCGGACGACTACCCGAGAAACCTCGGTGGCCGCGTGCACACTTCCCGAGGGCTCCAAGGTCTTACTGTTCTTGGCCGCAGCCAATCGTGATCCGCGTCATTGGGAGGATGCGGAGCGCTTCAATCTGCAACGCAGGGTTCTGGCACATGTCGGGTTCGGCGCAGGCATTCACGCCTGTGTCGGTCAGGCGGTCGCACGAATTGAAGCCGAGCTGATACTCAAGGCGCTCGTAAGTCGAGTCGATTCGATCGAAGTTGCCGGCGAACCTCAGCGTCGACTCAACAACACCTTGCACGCATGGGCAACATTTCCGGTGCGCATCAAACCAAATTAGCGGTTGGGTAGAGATCGCGACTTCGCTCCACTGGCCTGAAGGCCAGTGCCATCAGCACCGCGACAATCCCGAACCCCCAAGCCACGAGGTACAGCGTGCCATAGCTGCCGAACCTGTCGTAGAGCCATCCGCCGAGCACCGGGCCGGTGGCCATGCCGAGGCTCCCCGCCATCGCGGTGCCTCCGATGACCGTACCCATCATTCGCAGCGGAAAGTTTTCGCGCGCCAACACGGCGTACAGCGGCATCACACCGCCATACGTAAAGCCGAACAACACGGCCACCGAGTAGAAAACGCTCAAAGAGAAGGCGAAGTAGTAGGACGCCGCGAAGAATGCCTGCATCAACAGACCCGCGATCAGCGTGCGACGTGCACCGAACCGGTCGCCCGCAAGCCCGAACGCGATGCGCCCGCCGAGACCCGCCAGGCCTTCTACGCTGTAGATGGTCACTGCCGTGCCGAGCGGGATGCCACAGGTCACGGCATAGCTCACCGTATGGACGATCGGCCCGGAGTGCGTCGCACAGCAGAAGAAGTTGGTGAGGACCAGCACAATGAACGGCGGCATGCGAATGAGTTGCCCGATGGGAATTGCCGGTTCAGCGGTCGCGGTACCGTCCGGGTGCGCGGGCAGGTGCTCGAGCGCCGGCGGGCGGCGCACCAGCAGCGAGACCGGCGCAATGACGGCCACCACCAGAATCGCTACGATTTGCAGCACCTGCCGCCAGTCGTGGGAGGCCACGAGCCAAGCGACCCACGGCGACATAGTCAGGGGCGCGACACCGAATCCGGCCGACACCAGGGACACTGCCAGACTGCGCTGCGTCGTGAACCAGCCGGTTACGCAGGCCATAATCGGTGCGAAGATCGCAGAGGTCGCGAGGCCCACCAGCAGCCCGAAAGCGAGTTGGAAACCTGTGAGCGTTTGCGCCGTGCTCGCGAGCGCGAGACCCGTGCCCAGCAGAAGGGACCCGATCAGGCAGGTCCAGCGCGCGCCAATCCGATCGCTCAGAGCGCCCCACGCGGCACTGCCAACGGCCATCGCGAGGAATCCGACGGTCATCGCGGCCGATACGCCGGTCGTTGACCAGCCGGTGCGGGTTGTGATCGGCCGCAACAGCACGGGGAGCGAAAACATTGCGCCGAGCGCGATGCAGCCCATCACCGCGCCGGCGGCGACAATCACCCAACGGTAGCGAGGTTCAGCCATGAGCCCCCTTGGTATGCCTTGGATTCTACACAAGAGCGCGGCACTTCGGCTCCCGCGAAGCCCATGCGGCTCAAGTTGTACTCGCTACATTTCTCTGAAAGAATATGACTCGAGGAGATCCCGCGCCATGTCCGACCTCGTCGTTCGAGGACAGGTGCCAATTGAAATCGCTCCATTTCCCGAGTATTCCACCAGCGAAACGCGCCGCCAATCTCATTGGCGGCTACACAATCGGCGTGGCCATTGCGTTCTTCCAAAGAGGCGGGCACCAAAATGAAAGGATCATTTCTTAGATTCTATGTGCACGAAGGTCATCGGCATCACCATAGCCTGGTTTGGGAATGGTTGCTGCAACAGGCGAATAAGCTCGGCATCCGCGGGGGCTCAGCTTTCAAGGCGATGGCCGGATTCGGCCGGCATCACAACTTGCACGAGGCGCATTTCGTTGAACTTGCCGGTTCTCTGGCCGTGGAGATCGAATTCATCGTCACCGACGAGGAAGCGCAACGCCTCTTGGCGCTAATCCACCGGGAGAAAATTCGAATCTTCTACGCGCATATCCCGGCGGCCTTCGGCGTGATCAATCCGGACTCCGCGGACCCGCCGACCGTCGCAATCGATGAAAGGCATAAACAGTGACAGAGACCTGGCTTCTCGCAGCACTGTGGCTGGGTCTCGCCCTGGTCGCAACCCTGTTGTCGATCTGGCTGCGTGTCGCTACGGCACTGTCCGAAATTGTCGTCGGCACTGTCGCACAACTGATTATCGGTGCGACCATCGGCACGACCCTCCTGCACACGGATGACTCCTGGATAAAATTTCTCTCCGGGACCGGTGCGATCGTACTCACGTTTCTGGCGGGTGCGGAATTGGATCCGGTTGTCTTTCGAACGAAATGGAAGGAGGCGACCCTGATCGGCATCGTCGGGTTTGTCGCCCCTTTCTTCGGTTGCACGGCCGTGGCGTACTGGGGACTGCACTGGGATGTTCGAGCGAGCTGGCTCGCGGGCGTGGCGATGTCCACCACTTCGGTCGCGGTCGTGTATGCGGTCATGCTGGAGTTCGGGCTGAACGTCACAAACTACGGCAAGACGGTACTGGCTGCCTGTTTCATCAACGATCTTCTGACCGTCCTTGCCTTGGGGTTCATCTTTAGTCCGTTCACGTGGAAAACAGGCGCCTTCTTTGGCGGAGCGAGCGCCGTGTTTGCGGTTCTGCCCTTCATCACGCCGCGGTTCTTCAAACGCTATGGCGGCAGACCGTCGGAACTGGAAGCGAAGTTCCTGTTGCTCGTGTTGTTCGGTCTCGGGGGTCTGGCGACGTGGTCGGGCAGCGAAGCCGTGTTGCCGGCCTATTTGGTGGGCATGGTGCTGGCGGGCACCGTGGGGAAGGATCACGCGCTCATCCGTCGATTGCGCACACTGACGTTCGGCTTGCTCACGCCGTTTTACTTCATTCGCGCGGGCTCGCTCGTGTCGCTGCCCGCGTTGGTGGCGGCGCCCCTGGGTTTTGTGGCTTTATTGGCGGGCAAGATGGCGAGTAAATTCATCGGTGTCTATCCGACCACCAAACTCTTCCGCGCTCCCACTCAGGAAGCTCTCTATACAACCCTGCTGATGTCCACCGGGTTGACGTTCGGCACAATCTCCGCCCTGTTTGGGCTCGCGCACGGCGTGATCACGCGAGCGCAGTATTCCGCCATTGTCGCGGCGGTGGTGGCGAGCGCGGTCGTGCCCACCCTGATTGCCAATGCATTCTTTCTGCCGCGGCACTTGATTAAGTCCGGCGAAGAACCTGCACTGGCGGCGCCGATGGCCGGCGCGACCGCAAATTCACCGAAATAGGGAATGGTCCATTTACGCGCTAATTTGATGTCAAGACGACACGTCCCATCGATTGACGCAAATTCAGGATTGTCGGAGCGCCACGAAGCCCAGAATCATACCGCCGACGAACACGACAGATTGCACGGAACCTGCAGTCAGCAACAGAAGCGCTGGCCCGGGACATATGCCCGACAATCCCCAACCGAGTCCAAAAATCGTGCTGCCTACGATGAGCCGGCGGTCGATCTTGAAGCGGTCCGGTAGTACCGTGACCGCCCCCAGCAGGTCGGCGCGGCGCCTACGCACGTAAAAAAACGCCGGCGCCGCGACCGCGATTGCGCCGCCCATGGTGAATGCGAGCGCAGGATTCCATCGTCCGGCGACGTCGAGAAAGGCGAGCACGCGCTGCGGGTCGCACATCCGGGACAGCAGCAAACCGGAGCCGAACAGGATCCCGGCGAACAACGCCGTTACGAACGCCACAGGAATGCTCCGTGACGAACGAGATAGACCGTGATGGCAGCGATGGTCATGAAGCTCAATGTGGCCACCAAGGATCGCGGCGATAGGTTGGCGAGACCGCATACGCCATGTCCGCTGGTGCATCCGGAGCCCAAACGCGTGCCGAAACCCACCAGAAATCCCGACACGGCGAGCAAAGGCAAACCTTGCGCGAACTCGATGGGTCCCAATCCGAAAAGCGCGGCGGGGATCACGAGCCCGAGCAGAAAAGCAATTCGCCAGCCGCTCTCGCCAAACAATCCCTTGACGGCATTCTCGGCGATGCCGCTGATTCCTGCGATTTTGCCGTTCAATAGCAAGAG
>CAYRAC010000322.1:0-5271 GCA_964422045.1 uncultured Steroidobacteraceae bacterium | reverse complement strand
CGACAAGGCACAAACTGTCGCCAAGCACGGCGACGCGCAGGTCAAAATCTGGCGGCGCAGCTACGATATTCCGCCGCCGCCCCTGACCCTTGACGATCCGCGCCATCCGCGCTTCGATGCGCGCTACAAAGATGTCGATGCGGCTTTGCTGCCGGCCGCGGAATCGCTCAAGGACACCCTGTCGCGTGTCCTGCCTTACTGGGAGTCGCGCATCGTGCCCGAGCTTCGAGCCGGCAAGAACGTACTCATCGTCGCGCACGGAAACTCGTTGCGCGCGTTGGTCAAAATGCTCGACATGATGTCCGAGAGCGACATCGTCGAATTCAACATTCCGACCGGCATCCCGATACTCTATGAACTCGACGATCAGCTGCAGTCTCTCGGCCGCCGCTTCCTCGGCGACCCGCAGGCCATTGCCGCGGCGCAAGACGCGGTACGCCGGCAAACCGAGAAGCGTTAACTTAAGTGTCAGGAATCCGGTGCGATCGCGACCTTGAGGCCCGACAACGCCGCAGTGAAGTCGACCTGGCACGATAGGCGCGATGTCGCCTCTTTGAAATCGGGCAGCTCCCGCAGCAATTCGAGTTCGTCGCTTTGCGGTTTCGGCAAGCGCGCAGCCCAGCTTTCATCGACATAAACATGGCACGTGGCGCAGGAGCAGAGGCCGCCGCAGATGGCGGCCACTCCGTAGTCGAGTTCACGCAGAATCTCCATAATCTTCAGACCGGGCTTCGCCTCGATGTCATGTTCTTTGCCGTCCCGGTCCACTACGATCATCCGCGCCATTGAGCCTCTCCGTTGAATATCCCCTCGCGGGGTTCGCCGCTGGTGCGCCTAGTGTGCCGGAAGTTAATCGGCGCGACCACTTGCCTGGAGGCGTGCCGCGAGTTGCGCGGCGCGCGCCGCGACGCCGTCCGGCGCGGCATCGGCCCGGGCGGCGTCCTGCAGGTACAATTCGCTCCAGGCCCAACAGACGTAGTCGTACAGCCAGCCGAGCAACGCCAGGCGCGAGCGCTCATCGCGCGTCGGCCGCCGGCCGGTGTAGTTCGACAACAGACTCTGTTTCAGGTCCTCGTCCAGATCATTGTTGGCGCTCCAGCCCGCGAGGTCCCAGAGCGGGTCCGAGGCATGCGCATACTCCCAATCGAGCAGCAGCAGCGAGTCACCGCGGTCGATCAAATTGAGGGTGTGCAAGTCGCTGTGGCACAGCACCGGAGCGACGCCGGGCAGCGCCGCCACTGCCGCGAGGTGCTTGGCCGCCGCCTCGCGCAGATCCGGGGCGTGCCGCACGCGAGCGGCCGCCTCAGGGCCGCCCGAATAGTAATCGACCCACTTCCCGGGGCTCATGATCCGCGCCGGCGAAGGCAGCGGCAGCGAGTGGATACGCCGCAGCAGGAGCGCAATCCGCGCGACATTCACGGGACGGCATACCGCGGCTCGATCCCATCGATGCCCGATCACCCAACGCGTGATCAGAACTCCGCGCCGCGCATCGCAATAGGCAATGGCAGGGGCAAGATCGGCTGCCGCTGCGACCGCGAGCACTTGCGCCTCGAAGGCGCGATCGAGGCCTGGATTGCGGCTATTGGGGGAGGCCACCCGCATCGCGAAGCTCTCGCCATCGCGCACTACCCGATAGGTGTCATTCATGAGCCCGCCTCGCAGGCGATGAATCTCGATGCTGCCCGAGCCCGGCACATGGCGTGCGGCCAACCGCTCGAGTTCAGGCGGCGGCATAGACCGGCGCCGGCAAGGTTCGGCGCCATTGCCGCATCCCAACCATGATCAAGAGCAGATACAGGCCGAACAGCAGCATGGTGAGATAGAGGCGACGGCTATAGTCCAGGCCCAAGCTGACCGAATCGATCACCAGCCACCAGTGCCAATTTTCGTACACTTTACGCGCCACCAGAAAGGTCGCGAACACGCTGGACCAAGTCACCATCGAATCCAAGAGCGGCCACGCGGCCGGCGTGTAGCGCTTCAAGAAATAGGAACTGCCCAGCGAGAGGGCGGTGACTCCCAAGAATCCGAGAAGATGGCGCGCAAGCGGCCAGCGGCACACGGCAAGCGGCCCAGCGGCGCCGCGGCGCCATTGCAAATATCCGTAGATCGACATGGCGGCGTAGAAGCCATTCAGTGCCGACTCCATATAAAGGTGCACGCCGAAGAACACCCACACATAGAGACATGAACTGACGAACGCCGCTACCCAACATGCCTGCTGTTGCCGGATGGCGAGCAGCAGGTACACCACCGCAAGCCCCGCCGCGATGATCTCGATCCAACCCGTGGTGTGCCAAGCACTCACGAGTTGGGCCGAAAGCTCGCAGATCATCGGGAATCTGAGCTGGGCGCAGCGAGGCCGGGCAACACCTTCATCACGAAAACCAGTTGCGGAGCACCGGCCGCCGCGGCTCGAGTCATCTCCTCGGTCAGGGCGGTCATGACTTCCTCGAGAGGACCCCACACCTGGGTCGCCAGTGAATTCGTCTGCACGACCAGACCGGGATGCGTGTTCAGGCGATCGATAAATGCCTGAATGGGTGGCCGGTAATCCCCGGTCAACGGGTACATGCTGATTTCTACGGCCGCACGCATTGGTATGAAGAGAAGTGTAGCCTGACGGCCGGAGGCGTGCAAAACTCGCGCCCTGGGTTGCGGAGACGACATTGCGTATTTTCCAGGTTGACGCATTTACGGCTACGCGCTTCACGGGCAATCCGGCGACCGTGGTGCTCGATGCGGACGGACAAGGCGATGCCACTCTGCTCGCCATTGCGCGCGAATTCGCGCATGCGGAGGTGGCGTTCGTACTCCCGGCGGCCGCTGCCGATCACGACGTTCGTCTCCGGTTCTTCAACGCACGCAAAGAGGCACCCTTTGTCGGCCACGCGACGCTCGCCGCTCACGCCGTGCTGATGGCCTTGGGCAGGCGCAAGCCGGGCCCGTGCCGCCAACTCTCGGGAATCGGCATCATCGACGTCACCGTCCATGCCGAGCAGCCCGCGCGCGGCGCCGCGTCCCTCATCGAATTTCGCCAGACCGTTGCGGAGTTGGACGCACCGCTGCCCTTCAAGACCACGCTGCACGTCGCCGAGGCGCTGCGCCTGCCGGCAACTCAGCTGCACGAAATCATGCCGGCGCGGGTGGCTCGCAAAGGCAGTACCCGGCTTCTCGTGCCGATCGCGGACGCACGTCAACTCGACGTCCTGGCGCCGAATCAAGAGACACTGCTGACGCTCGGCAACGAATTAGGAGTGGAGGGCTTCTTCGTGTTCGCCCTCAAGCGAAGTCCCGATGAGCTGGCGACGGAATCGCGCATGTTTTGTCCGGCGCTCGGCATCGCGGAGGACCCGGTCAGCGGCAACGCACACGCCATGCTCGCGGCCTATCTTTGGGACCTTGGCCAACTCGGCAAGCATGGGGTGAGCTTCATCGGCCGCCAAGGCCAGCAAATGCAGCGCCCTGGACAAGTAAACGTGCGGCTTGAAGTCGATCACGGCCGCCTGTTGGCGGCCCACATCGGGGGCCACGCGGTGATCGTCAGCGAAGGTACGCTGGCGCTATAACGCCCCCGCCTAGGCCGTCGGCGCGGCAACCGGTGCGGACGCCGGCAGATCGAGATGCAGCGCTGCCGCTGCGGCGTCGACCTTCGCTTTCACGTCTTTCGCGGCGCTCACCGCCTCATCCAAATTGCCGGATGCAAAAGCCGCCTGCGCCTTCGACCAGAGCGAGGTCGCATCCGCGAGCCCGGCCTTGGCCGCATCCAGATCGACTCCCGCTGCGGCCTTCTTGGCGGTCTTTTTGCTCAAGGCATCGATGCGGTTTTGGATCGCCGTGACATCGCCCGGCAGCGAGCCGGCGAGCCCGGTCCATTGGTCATTGAGCGCTTTTAGGACCTCGTCCTTTTTGGCGGCGGCGGCCGTTGCCAGGCCCTGAGCAGCCGCAAGCACCGCCGGCGCTGCGGTGACGACTGCGGCATAATCTTGTTTGTCGAACGATGCCTTCAGGCTGCCGAGCTTGCCTTGCACGTCGGCCAGCTGATCTGGGACATATTTCGCGGCTTCGCTCGAGGCTGCGGTGACCGTGGCCTCGATATCGCCGAGCAATTTCTGCGCGGGTTCCTTTTGGCCGGCGCACGCCGCCAGAACGATAACCGCCGCGGAAATCACCGCGTAGCGATGGGCTCGTTGTATGAATTGCATCGGGGAATCCTCTCGTGGTTGCGGGGCGCCGGCACGGATTCTAGCTCAATTCACGTCGCGCGCGATCCAACCACTCCGCCTGGGCTTTTCGATAATGCGGCGGTCCGAGCCGCGCGCTGTCGAGCAAGTCCTTGAGCACTTGCTGCGCCTGCACTACTTTGTCGCGGCGCTTGAGCAGTAGTGCGTAGCGCAACGTGGCCTCCGCGCCCGGATATCTGGACGCCAGCGCAGCGTAGGCGCTTTCCGCCTGCTCGAGCGCGTTCTCTGCCTCGAGAGTGCGGGCGTACAGCAATTGTTCATCGGCAGCTTTGAATTCCGGGTTGTGTTGCCGCAGGCGTTCGAGCGTCGCGCGCGCCGCTGCGAAATCCTGCTTGCCGAACTGGGCTCTGGCCAGGCCCAGCAGCAAGGTCGGATCGTGTTCGAATATGCCTCTCAATCCGCCGCGGTAGACCTCGATGGCGGCATCGTACTGGCCGCGCGCCAAATGCTCCTCCGCGAGCCGCCGCCGCGCATCTACGTTTCCCGATATCTCGACTTCGGCACTGGCACGGCGCAACGCCCGGTTGGGATCGATCATGCGCTGCATGCCGGACTTGGCGCGGCGCGCGCTGCTCCCGCCCATGAGCTCCGGCAGCAGTTCGACGGCGACGTACGCAATGGCCCCGACCAACGGCAACAGCGCCAGGGCCCAGATCCACAGCATGTTTCGTCCCGTCTTGATCACATGCACGATCAAGCCGACCTGCACGGCAATGGACAGAATCGGAATGAGATACAACGGCCGCTGACTCCGGATGCTGCGGCGCCGCTCCTGGCACCGGGCCTGCTAGTGTAGCGCCGGTTAGCGTTCGGCTACACGAATCTTGCGTTCTAGGTCGCGGCAGGTGGACCAGCCGATGTTCGACAAGGAGTATCCCAATACTCGCTGCGAGCGCGGATCGACCGTGACCTCCATTTCGCAGCCATGCAGGCCCGTCGGCGCGCCGGGAGGCTTCTGCGGAAGAAACCACACGTACACCCACCGGGTCGCGCCCTGGTCGATCTTGCGCGGCTCGCCGAATGC
>CAYRAC010000321.1:0-5283 GCA_964422045.1 uncultured Steroidobacteraceae bacterium | reverse complement strand
ATGAGCCGGCGCTGGCTCGATCCCGCATCGGCTGCCGACATCGGCAAGCTCGATCCCGAGGCGATCGCGCGCGTGCGCAGCGAAGCGTGGCCGGATGCGACGACGCCGGATGAATTGCATGACGCGCTCCTGTGGATGACGTTCATGACGGAGGAAGAAGCCCTGCGCAATCCCGCGTGGCCGCCTCTGATGCACGAGCTCGCCGGCCAGGGGCGTGTGCAGCGATCGGCGGTCGGTGCGGGCCTGTGGGTCGCGAGCGAAAGAGCGGCGTTGTTCGCCCCCGAACCGACGGATGAATCTCTGGTGGAAATCGTGCGCGGCCGCCTCGAGGGCTTGGGTCCGGTTGCCGCCGCTGCGATTGCGGCGTCGTTGGCGCTGCCGGAATCGAAGATCAACCGCGCACTGATTGCGCTCGAAGCGCAGGGCTGCGCCATGCGCGGCCAGTTTGGCGGTGGCGGCGAGGAGTGGTGCGAGCGCCGCCTGCTGGCGCGCATTCATCGCTACACCGTCAAGCGGCTGCGTGCCGAGATCGAACCGGTACTCGCCCGCGACTTCATCCGCTTTCTGTGCGAGTGGCAGCGCGTGTTGCCGGAATCGAGGATGCAGGGGTCCGACGCTTTGGCGGCAGTGCTCACGCAACTGGAAGGATTCGAGGCGCCGGCCGCTGCATGGGAGACGGAGATCATTCCCGCGCGCATGGCAGAATACGAACCGCAGTGGCTCGATGAGCATTGCCGCGCGGGACGGGTCGTGTGGACGCGGCTCGCGGCGCGCGCCGCGCCGAACGCCAACGGGGTCGGCTCTGCGGAGCGCAATCGCGGCCCCGCGCCGATCCGTTCGACGCCCATCACGTTACTGGCCAGACGCAACGTGCCGCTGTGGTCGGCGCTGACCGACCAATCCGATCCGCCGCATCTGTCCTCCCGGGCACTGGCGGTGGCCGAATTCATCCGCGAGCAAGGTGCGTCGTTCTTCGACGAAATTGCCGAGCACGTGGGCATGTTGCCGGTGGAGGTGGAGGGTGCACTCGCCGAACTCGTGGCGCTCGGTGTGGTGAACTCCGACAGTTTCGCAGGCCTGCGGGTGCTGCTGCTGCCGAGCGGCCGGCGCAGCAAGTCCATGTCCTACACCACGCGCAACAAGCGGCGCCTCGCGCTCTTCGGCATGGCGGACGCCGGGCGGTGGGCCTTGGTGCGACGACCCGCCACGGCCACCGCGGCGCGCCGCGACGAGGCGGTGGAGCAAATCGTGCGCACGCTGCTGCGCCGCTGGGGCGTGGTGTTCTGGAAACTGCTCGCGCGCGAAGCGGGTTGGTTGCCGCCGTGGCGCGACATACTCCAGTGCTGCCGTCGATTGGAGGCACGCGGGGAGATTCGCGGCGGGCGCTTCATCGCCGGCTTCTCGGGCGAGCAGTATGCAACTCCCGAGGCCGTGGGCCTGCTGCGTGATTTGCGGCGCAAGCCGCTGACGCAAGGCTATCTGTCGCTGTCCGCCGCCGATCCCTTGAATCTGATCGGCATCATCACGCCCGGGGCCCGCCTGGCGTCGCTTGCCGGCAATCGGCTGTTGTACCGCGACGGGTTGCCGATCGCCACGTACGCGGCCGATGAGGTGCACTACATGGAAGAACTCCCCGAGAAAGAACGCTGGGAAGTGCAAACCGCGTTGTTGCGGCGACATACACCGCTGGCATTGGACGATCTGGCCTAAGCCAGCGGCGATGGATCCGACCCGGCGACGTCAAGGCGGCCGCGGCAGACGCCTCGATGGCGGACGCGTTGCCCAGCTGCCCTGGAGCGAGGTCGACAATCCGTACCCGCCGATGGAGGTGCTGTCCGCGGATCAGCTCGAGGCCATTCACCTGACGTCGCTGCGAATCCTCGAGGATCTCGGCATGGAGGTGATGTCGGCGCGCGCGCTCGCGGTACTCAAAACAGCGGGTGCGCAAGTCGACGCAGCGGCAAGAATCGTGCGCCTCGATCGCGCACTGGTCGAACGCGCGCTCGACACCGCGCCCCGGTCCTTCGTGCTCACCCCGCGCAATCCTGCCAAGCGCGTGACCCTGGGCGGCAGCCGCATCAACTTCGGCTTGGTCGCAGGGCCGCCCAACGTCCACGACTGCGAGCGCGGACGCCGCTCCGGGAACTACCGCGACTATTGCGACTTCATCCGGCTGGCGCAGTACTTCAGCGCAATCCATCTGATCGGCAACCAAGTGTGCGCGCCCATCGAGCTGCCGGCCAACTCGCGTCATTTGGATACCTACCGCGCGAATCTTAGATTTTCGGACCAGGTGTATCACTGCACCGCGATCGGCGCGGGACGCGCGCTCGACGGCATACGAATGATGGCGATCGCGCGCGGCCTTTCCTTGGACGAGATCGCGGCAAGCCCGGGCGTCATGGCCATTATCTCGGTGAACAGTCCGCGCCGCTTCGATGAGGCGATGACCGAGGGGCTGATGGCGATGGCGGAACACGGCCAGGCCGTGGTCGTCACACCGTTCACCTTGATGGGCGCCATGGCGCCGGTGTCGCTTGCCGCAGCCCTGGCGCAGCAAAACGCGGAGGCGTTGTTCGGCGTGGTGCTCGCGCAATTGATCAGGCCGGGCACCCCGGTCATGTACGGTGCCTTCACCTCGAACGTCGACATGCGCTCGGGAGCACCGGCATTCGGCACGCCGGAAAACGCCAAGGCGAATATCGCCAGCGGACAATTGGCGCGCCGCTACCGTCTGCCCTATCGGACATCGAACGCGAGCGCCTCCAACGCCGCCGACGCGCAAGGCGCTTATGAGACGCAGATGTCTTTATGGGGAGCGATCCTGGGACACGGCAATCTCGTGTACCACGCCGCCGGCTGGCAGGAAGGTGGACTGACCGCCTCGTTCGAGAAGCTGGTGTTGGACGTCGAAATGCTGCAGATGATGATCGAGTTTCTCAAGCCCATCGTGGTCGATGAGCGCGAACTCGGGTTCGATGCCATCAAGGGAGTCGCACCGGGCGGCCATTTTTTCGGCGAAGCGCATACTATGGAGCGCTACGAGCACGCATTCTATCGGCCGCTGCTCTCGAACTGGCAAAACTATGAGAATTGGCAGCTCGCCGGCGCCAAGGACGCGACGCAGCGTGCAACGCAAACTTGGAAGCAGGCGCTCCATGAGTACGAACAACCCGCGATGGATGCCGCGATCGGCGAGGCGCTCGACGCCTACGTTGCCAGGCGGCGCAGCGAGATCGGCAGCAACGATCCTTGAGATGTATCACTAGAGGAGTCCATCCGTGTTCGAACCGTTCCCGAAAAACTATATTTGGAACCTGCAGACCAATCTGGCGCTCATCTGCGGCGGCAATCACGGTGAAATCGACGAAGCGTGCCGTCCACTGCGCGATGCGGCCGCGCGCGGCGCCGATGCCGGTACCGCGTTGTTGTTCGATAGCTGGATCGCGGTGGCGGATCAGGTCGCGCGCAACGCCGAGGCGGACGAGAAGGCCGGCTTTCGCTTGAGCGCCGGCACGAAATTCGGGCGGGCCTCGGGTTACTACTTGTCGGCGGAGCGCATGCAGTCGCGCGATTATGCGCCGCGCTGGGTGGCGTATGAGCGCGGACTTGCACTCTACCGCAAGCATGTGGCCCTGCGCGGTCTGCACGTCGACTTCGTCGACATCCCGTATGGCGATGCGAGTTATCCGGCCATTTTCGTGCATGACGGCTCCGCTACCCCGCGTCCCGCGCTCATCTCCGTCAACGGCCTCGACAGCATGAAGGAACAGGTGAACATGGGCGGGCACGGCCAGTCCAATCTGGAACGCGGCATCAATACGCTGTTCGTCGATCAGCCCGGCACCGGCGAAGCACTGCGCAAGCGCAAACTCACCGCGGTCTATGACAGCGAACGCTGGGCCACGCCCGCACTCGAGTATCTGCTCACGCGCAGCGACGTCATTCCCAACAAGGTGGGAATTTTTGGCTTGTCGCTCGGCGGCTACTACGCGCCGCGCGCCGCCGCGAATGAGCCGCGATTTGCGCTGTGTGCGGTGATGGGGGCCAACCATCTGTGGGGAGACTTGCAGAGGCGCCGCTTGGCGCGCGAGGGCGAGAACCCGGTGCCGCACTATTGGGACCACGTGATGTGGGTGTGGGGCAAGAAATCGCTCGACGAGTTCATGGCCTACGTGCCGCAAATCACCCTCGACGGCCAGATCGAGCGCATGAAAATGCCGTTTCTGATCATGCACGGCGCGGGCGACCGGCAGATTCCGGTGAGCGATGCGCACCGCAGCTACGAGCAGGCAGTGAACAGCCGCGCGCGCGAACTACGAATTTTCACCAAGGCGGATTTCGAAGTCGAGCATTGCGGCGCCGACAATGGCTGCGGTATGCGCGACTACGCCGCCGACTGGTGTGCGCAGACCTTCGCCAAGATCCCGCCGCCGTAATGCGCCGCGATTCGCAGCGCTTGATCGCGCTGACGCTCGCGGCTGTCGCGCTCGCAGCGTGCCACTCATTGGCCTGTGCCGCCGAAGCCGTATCGGCCATGCCGGTTCCGGTGCCAGAACCCTCGCCGCAAGCCATACGCCTCTATCAGAGCGGCAACGTGCTGTGGGTGGTCGCGACGCTGTGGGGGTTCATGGTGCCGGCGCTGATTTTCTTTAGCGGCTTGTCTGCTCGCCTGCGGGATGCGGCACGGCGCAGAGCGTCACGCTGGTATGCGTCGCTGCTGATCTACCTGGTGTTGCTTGCGTCGCTGTTGTTCTTGGCGAATCTGCCGCTCGATTATTATTCCGATTTTCTGCGGCCGCACCAGTATGGATTGTCCTCGCAGGCGTTTGCAAAGTGGCTGCAGGACGAGATCCTGAACCTCGGCCTCGGCCTCATTGGCGCAGCCTTGGTGCTGTGGATTCCGTATCTGCTGCTCAAGCGCGCGCGCCGACGCTGGTGGCTGTATACCTGGTTTGCCAGCATCCCGATCTTGATTTTCCTCAATTTCATCGGGCCGATTTGGATTGCGCCGCTTTTCAATGATTTTGGCCCGATGCACGACAAAGCGCTGGAAACGCGGATCTTGCAACTTGCCGATCGCGCCGGCATCGACGGGGCGGCTGTCTATGAGGTGAACAAGAGCGTCGACAGCAAACAGCTCAATGCCTATGTCGCGGGCATCGGCAGCACAAAACGCATCGTGCTGTGGGATACCACGCTCAAGGAACTCAACCCCGATGAAGTGCTGATGGTCATGAGTCACGAAATGGGCCATTACGCGCTCGGGCATGTGTGGAAGGG
>CAYRAC010000320.1:627-5288 GCA_964422045.1 uncultured Steroidobacteraceae bacterium | reverse complement strand
GTGTTCGCATCGGCGTACGCGGTATGCGTGAGCTGCAGCGCTTCCGGCTCGAGCGTATTGCACAGCGCGGACGAACTGGCGCCGGCAGCCGCCAACGGCAACGCCGCTCGGAGGGCCGCGCTCCCGGCATCGCGCGCGATGCGCGGCGCGCGGATCGTGCGGTCCGGAACCACTGCGAGTACCGCGGGGTGCGCCGTCAGTTGCACGGACTCCGCGTCCGAAATTTTGGTCGAGAATGCGTTGATGAGGCTGAAAGAGTGCACCGAGCGCTGGCGCATCTGCTGCAGCATGTTGACCACCGGTCGTTGCGCGGTGCTCGCCGCGCGCGTCCTTTCGTCCATCGATTCGCGATCCGGCGGAGCATTCTCCAACTGATCGCGCAGGATCACGATGACATCGTGATCGGCGGCTTGTTGTGCCTGCTGTAGCGACACGGAACCGGGTGCTGCTGCGGCCGCCACGCTGATGGCGAGCACGCCGGCAAGGAACTTGAAAGAAGTGTGGCCCTTCATTGAGTCGTCTCCCTAGAGTTTTTCACGCGACCGACCGCCTCGAGGCATTGAAACCCCGACTCGCTCGAGGGCTCGGTCGCAAATCACGGTGTTTGTGCGCGCACTTGACCACACCCGTGAATGATTCGCAACAGTAAATGTGGTGAAGCTTTTTTGAACAAGTCCATGCAGCGGTCTTCGCGCCGGAAATTTCCTACAACATGTTGCGCACCCGGACTGACGCGGCGGCGAAGCTTTGGTGGGAATAATCACTGCAAACGGAGTGTCGCCATGAATCTCTTGCATGCAGCGGCGAACCAAGATGTCATTGGCGCGCAGTTCAAAGAATTATTCGCCGACGTCGACGAGTTGATCCGACGCGTCGCCGATACCGAAAACCCTGAAATTCGTAGAATTCGCGCGCAGGTGTACAGAGCTTCCGTGGTGGCGAAGAGCGCGCTCGAGCGTTCCTCGCAACGTGCCGACACGCGCAGGCCCGCGCTGCCTCGAGCCACGCTCGTGGTCAGCGAAGAATCGCCTGTTGAATCGCCGGTTGCGATGGCGTTGCTACTCGGCCTCGGACTCGGACTACTCGCGTCGTCGTGATGTGACATAAGCTGGGTCTGCTTGTCCTACACCGAGTGCTCGCCGCCGCTGAATGCGCCGAGGCCTCGTTCCGTGATCGACTATCGCCATGGACACGTGGGGCAATCGCAGTGGTTTGCAGCCGGCAATCTTGGGATTGTGCGGCCTCATGTCGGTGAGTTCGGCCCTTGCCGCCCCGCCCGGCGCTCGGGCGGGAGCGACCCCGCATTCGGACTCGCGACCCGCATTGGATCTGCGCGCACCCGCGCCCTCGCTTCTCGCCTCGTCCAAACCTGATTCTGGATTTCCCACATCGTTGCACCAGCCGTCGTTCGGCGCATTGGAGCAGGTGCAGCTTCCGGAATTGGGCGCGCAGGGTCGTGTACCCAGCCGCTACGAGGAATTCGCGCGCCGCGTACATCGCGAGGGATTGCCGGTGGCCCGGTTGTGGGAGAGCCGCTCGGCGCTCGTCAGCTTGGGCCTCAATCAGCGCGGCAAGCCGGGCCTTTGGCTGATACAAAAAACCCATTGATCATTTCGCGCCGCGGCGGTCAGTTGCCGAGATTGAGCAATGCCGCGTTGCCGCCGGTTGCCGTGGTATTGACCGTGAGCGTGCGCTCGTTCGCGAAGCGCGAGAGATAATGCGGACCGCCGGCCTTGGGGCCCGTCCCCGACAGTTCGTTGCCGCCGAACGGTTGCACGCCGACCACCGCGCCGATCATGTTGCGATTCACGTAGGTGTTGCCGATTGCGGTGTGCTCGAAGACCTGGCGCCAGAACGACTCGAGACGGGTCTGCACGCCGAGGGTGAGCCCGTAATGGCTGGCACGGATCGATTGCAGCACCTTGACGATGTCCGCGGATCTAAACTTTACGACATGCAGTAGCGGTCCAAATTCTTCACGTGTGAGTTGCGCAGCGCTCTTCAATTCGATGAGGTGCGGGGCGACGAAACTGCCGTGGGCATGCGCCTCGCCGAGCGCGCACGCCTTGATGATGCGCGCCTCCTTGTGCATGCGCGCCACGTGCTGGGTCAAACCCTGCGCCGCGACCGCCGTGATCACGGGGCCCACATCGGTCTTGAAATCGCCCGGATCGCCGATGATCAGTTCATCCATTGCGCCGGCAATCATGTCGATCACGTGATCGGCGATATCCTCCTGCAGAAACAGCAGGCGCAAAGCCGAACAGCGCTGGCCCGCGCTCATGAACGCCGAACTCAGTACATCGTCGACCACCTGTTCCGGCAGCGCCGTCGAGTCGACGATCATCGCGTTCAAACCGCCGGTCTCGGCAATCAACGGCACGATGGCACCGTCGCGCGCTGCCAGACTGCGATTGATGGTGAGCGCCGTCGCGGTTGAACCCGTCATCGCAACCCCTGCCAAGGCCGCGTGCGCGAACGCAATTTCGCCGAAGCGCCGGCCCGGCGCGGGCACCAAATGCACGGCCTGCGGCGGCACGCCCGCCTCGTGCAATAGCTTCACGAAGCGCGCGGCAATCAGCGGCGTCGGCTCCGCCGGCTTGGCCACCACGGTATTGCCGGCCGCCAAAGCGGCCGTTACCTGGCCGGCAAAAATCGCCAACGGAAAATTCCACGGGCTGATGCAGGCGAACACGCCGCGTCCATGCAGAGACAGTTCGTTCAATTCGCCGGTCGGTCCCTCGAGCCTGCGGGGCGAGAATTGCTGCCGCGCCTTGAGCGCGTAGTAGCGGCAGAAGTCCGCCGCCTCGCGCACTTCGGAAATGGCGTCGGCAATCGTCTTGCCCGCCTCGCGCACCAAGAGCTCATGAAAATCCGCGCGATTCGCCTCCAACAAGTCCGCCGCCCGCTCGAGTCGCTCGGCGCGCGCCTCGGCCCCCGACAGGTTCCAGGCGGCTTGCGCCGCCGCACCGGCATCGAAGGCCGCGACGATCTCGGCCGGGGTCGCATCGCGCGTGCTGCCCACCGTATCGCGCCGATCGGCGGGGTTCGTCACCGCATGCGTGGCGCCGGGCAGCAAGACGCCGTTCACGATGGGCCCAGCCTCGGGCTTGGCGGCGCGGCGAGTCGCCAGTTCCTGGCGCAAGCGCGCGACCTGTTGCGGATTGCCAAGGTCCACGCCCCGCGAATTGCGACGATCGCTATACAGCACCGTCGGCAGCGGCAGCCGCGGATGCGCATGGGATTCCAGGCGCTCGAGTTCCGAGATCGGATCGCGCACGATCTCGGTGACCGGCACTTGTTCATCCATAAACCGATTCACGAACGAGGTGTTGGCGCCGTTCTCGAGCAGCCGCCGCACAAGATACGCCAGCAAGTCCTTATGCTCTCCGACCGGCGCGTAAATGCGTACGCGCGGGAAATCCTCTATTTGCCGCGCCGCTTCGGCGTACAGCAGCCGGCCCATGCCATGCAGCCGCTGAAATTCGTAGTCGGTGCCGAGCGGCGCCAACTGCAGCACCGCGGCGATGCTGTGCGCATTGTGAGTGGCGAACTGCGGGTAGATCACATCCGCGTGAGCGAACAGTCGCCCCGCGCATGCCAGATACGATACGTCCGTGGTGACCTTGCGGGTGTAGACCGGATATCCGCCGAGACCGCGCTCCTGGGCGCGCTTGATTTCCGAATCCCAATACGCACCCTTCACCAAACGCAGCGTCATGCGCCGGCCGTTGGCGCGTGCCGTGGCGGCCACCCATTCGATGACGTCCAAGGCACGCTTCCCGTAGGCTTGTACCGCCAATCCCAAGCCGGGCCAATCGCGCGTCGCCGAATCCTGGGCGAGCGCTTCGATCACATCCAATGACAAATCCAGCCGGTCAGCCTCCTCGGCGTCGATGGTGAGCTGAATCCCGAGACCGGCGGCGCGGCGCACCAGCCCTATCAGCAACGGCACCAGGCGCTGCATCACCCGCTCGTGCTGCAGCAACGCGTAGCGCGGCTCGAGCGCAGAGAGTTTGATGGAAATACTCGAGGCCTCGTGCGGCGCCCGCCCTTTGGCCGCGCCGCCGATCACGTCGATGGCGTGCTCGTAGGACTCAAGATAGCGCTGCGCGTCCTTGAGAGTTCTCGCGCCCTCGCCCAGCATGTCGAAGGAACACAGCCCCACGTCGGCCTCGCGCGCGCTGCGCGCCAGCGCCTCTTCGATGCTGCGCCCGACCACGAATTCTCCGCCAATGATGCGCATTGCGCGGCGCACGGCGAGACGCACCATCGGCTCGCCGGCCTTGCGAGTCAGCTTGCGCATCCAGCCGGTCGTGTCCGCCTGGATGGAGGGATCCAATTCGAGAATGCCGCCGGTGAGCATCAGGCCCCAAGTCGATGCATTGACGAACAGCGACTCGGATTTGCCGGCATGCGACGACCAGTCGCCGGTGGCCAGCTTCTCGGCGATCAACCGATCGGCCGTGGCGTCATCCGGAATGCGCAGCAGCGCCTCGGCGATGCACATGAGCGCAATGCCTTCCTGATTGGACAGTCCGAACTCTTGCAGGAAGGCGTCCAGGAACGGCCGCTCGTCGCGCCGCGCGCGCGCACCCTCGACCAATGCCACCGCCGTTGCGACCGCTCGATGCCGCGCCCCGCCGGTGAGTTCCAGCGCA
>CAYRAC010000320.1:0-617 GCA_964422045.1 uncultured Steroidobacteraceae bacterium | reverse complement strand
CGCCGCGCTCGCGCATGGCCTCGCGCAAGGACGCAGGCTCGCTCGGCGAGGATTCGTTTACATTGGCAGCCATGGCTGATCCTTCAGGAAAATCCCGCTTCAAGTATCGATAAGAGCGCTCGGGAACGCCAGCGGTTTGCGCATCAATGTGCTCTTGCCGAACAGCGATTCGACCAGGTCGACCGCGAGCAGCGCCGTCTTGTTGCGCACATCGAGGGCCGGGTTTAATTCCATGATGTCCAGGGAGGCGATGAGCCCGGTATCGGACATCATCTCCATGCACAGCTGCGCCTCGCGATACGACAGGCCCCCCGGCACCGTGGTGCCGACGCCCGGAGCGATCTCCGGATCGAGGAAGTCGACGTCGAAGCTTACGTGCAAATGGGTGTTGTCATCCATGCCCCGCAACGCCAGCTCCATGACTTTGCGCATGCCCATCTCATCGATGAAGCGCATGTCGGAGACATCGAGATTCTGCTCGTGCACGAAGCGGCGCTCGCCGCCGTCGACGCTGCGGATGCCGATCTGGCGCACCCATCGCGGGCTGATCGCCGGCGTCACGCCGCCGATTTGCGTGAGTCCGCGCGGTCCGAAGCCGCACAGACACGACACCGGCA
>CAYRAC010000319.1:0-5290 GCA_964422045.1 uncultured Steroidobacteraceae bacterium | reverse complement strand
ATTGGGGATGCAATGAAGCCATAAGGATCAGCGGCATGAATTCGGTCAATTTAGATCCCAGCCGCAGCAAGGTTCGCATCGTCTTTGTCGATGATGAGAGCAGCATTCTGCAGGGGATGCGCCGTACGCTGCACAGCATGCGCAATGAATGGGAGATGGAGTTCTTCGGCAGCGGCGAGGCAGCGCTCGCGAGCCTCGCGAAGAGCGCCGCGGATGTGATCGTTTCGGATATGCGCATGCCGGGAATGGATGGCTGGGAATTCTTGGCGGAGGTCAAGAAGCGTCATCCTGAGTCGGTGCGACTGCTCTTGTCCGGCTACGCCGATCCGAGTTCCATCATGCGCTCCGTGGGAACCGCGCACCAGTACATGGCCAAACCTTGCGACAGTGCCACGATCAAGGCCGCGATCGTCCAGACGCAGATGCTACGAAGTTTGCTGAGCAGCCCGCGCCTCGCCCTGTTGGTGGGCCACGTTGAATTGCTGCCGAGCACGCCCAAAGCATTCCAGGAAATACTCGCCTGTATTCGCCGACCTGACGCGACGCTCGTGGACGCCGCGCAAATCATCGCGCGAGATGTGGCGATGACCGCCAATATTCTAAAGTTGGTGAACTCCGCCTTCTTCGGTTCGCGCCAATCGATCACGCGCATCGACCGGGCGGTTGCTTATCTTGGGATGGATACGCTTGGTTCGTTGGTGCTCGCTCACGGCGTCTTTCAAAGCGGCGTCAGCATCGGCATCGAGGGTTTCAGCTTGGAAGAGTTGTGGCGCCACAGCTTGCAAACGGCATTGCTGAGTAAGGCGATCGCGCTCGATCGAGGGCTCTCCGCCATCAACGTCGAGGAGGCGTTTCTCGTCGGCTTGCTGCATGACGTGGGGAAAATTGTATTTGCAACTCGCGCTCCGGCCGTCGGCGATTCGGCAATTTCGAATGAGGAGGCCGTCGCGCAGATGCAATCCCATCATGCCGAGGTTGGCGCTTACCTGCTCGGTCTGTGGGGGTTTCCGAATTCGATCGTCGAGGCGGTCGCCTTCCATCACAACCCAAGTCAAACAGCCGATAGCAGCCTGGGTCTCGCCGGCATCATTCATATCGCCGACCGATTGTCGCGCGCGGATGGCGCGATCGGCGCCACGCCGGCCGATATCGGCATCGAGGCCGGGTATTTGGAACGGCACGGTGTGTTGAATAAATTTGCGGACTGGAAGGCGGCCGCGGCGGGTGGCCTGGAACCACAGCGAGCTGCATCATGAGCGACCGCATTAGCAATGCGACGAGTACCGCCACGATTCTTCTGGTCGATGACGAAATCAACGTCACCGAAGCCCTGAAGCGTTCCTTTCGACGGGAGCCCTACACATTCGTAACGGCCACGTCGGGCGAGGCCGCGCTGCAAGTACTCGCCAGCCGGCACGTCGACGTGGTGGTCTCGGACGAGCAAATGCCCGGCATGTCAGGCTCTGAATTTCTCGCCACGGTCCGGGCGTTATATCCGCACACGATCCGCATGATTCTCTCGGGACAGGCGAGCCTCGAGGCCGCAGTGCGCGCCATCAACGAGGGCGAGGTCTATCGATTTTTTCTCAAACCCTGCAACCCAACCGATTTGTTGTTTACGATCCAACGGGCATTGGCGCACAAGCAATTGGAAGAACAAAGCCGCAGGCTCCTGCGCGAGTTTCAGAAGCAGGCCGCGATTCTCGATAAGCTCAAACACACGGGAGAGGACTTGCTGCGGCTCGACACGGATGATCAGGGCGCCGTCCTCATCGACGAAGCCGATGGCGAAGTCCAGATGACGGATTTACTGGCGGAGATCGAACGCGCGATGCAAGGACGCTGACAGTCACAGGCTCGAGGCGGCAGGGTCCTTGGCGCGCGGCGCGTCGGACTTCTTCGTAGCACCGCCCGCCGCATGGATCATCTGTGTCGCGGCCTCGGCGCCCTCGAGTCCAAAGGCTGGACTATAAGCGGTCACGGTAAATCGCGTGACCAGCCGATCCGCGCTCAATGCCCCGCCGTTCGCCGTAAAGTGATCTTCGGTGATGATCGCAACTCCACAGTGTGCTATCTGGTAGTTGAATTCTTCCGAAGTTTTCTTCAGCGCGATATTCTCCCGCGCGCTGCTCGCAGCCGTCAGCGATCCGAGGCCGCCGAATGTCGCGCGACGACTGCATGCATCGCCCGTCACCACGTTTCCGCTGCTTTGCACACGCCACGTCGGGGCCTGCGGCAACTCGGTGGCTTCTGCATAGCCGCCGTATTTCCTTACCAGGCCGCTCTCGAGAGCGACTTCGCGAATGGCCGTTGCCGGCGTGAACCCCATGCTGTGTACGATTCCGAGCGCGCGCTCCTTGCCGGGAACCGGTGTGAACATGACCTCATAGTATTCGCCGCTCACCGCGTTGCTGTCATTGGCTGAGCCTGGCGGCGGCGGAGTCCAGGAGGCGATCACGTTCACAAAGCGGCCGTTAGGAACAGCCTGCATGGCCCCCGTCGCCGGGTCCAGGTAGCTCAACGTTTCGGCCGACTCGGCGTACTCCAGCAGTTTCTTCGACTTGAGCACCGCGCGCACTTCATCGGGCGACATGCCTAATTTCACCCCGGCGATGTCGATCTGGGTGGGTGCCATGACCCGATTCGGCTCAACCGCGACCGGCTTGGCCGGCTCCACCGGTATCTGCGCGGCAGGTGCGGGCAGAGCGGCGGGGACGGGCGGAGGGGCGGGTGCGGGCGGAGGGGCGGGTGCGGGCGCAGAGGCGCCGCCCGGGCCGACGATCATGTAACCGGTCGTAACCAAGATTCCCTGCTGCTCCGCATTGGCGCAGCTGTAGAAGGACACCGCTTCATTCTTCAGGCCGCTCATGCCGTTCGGCCGCGGTACAAGATCGCCGAGCACCCCATTCGGCTCGCGGGCGCCTGTCTTGCTGTTGACCAAACAGTAGTAGCGGTGTGCGTTGGGCGGCGTGCCGACCTCAAAATGGCCGCGCACCACATCGTCGTCCGAACCTTTGCCGATGGCTTGTTTTAGCGACGACAAGAAACTATCCGGTTTAAGAGTCTTGGTTGCGTCGGGCGTCGCAGCGGGCGGATCGGCGAACGCGGCGAGTCGGCCGCCCATCAAGGCAAGGCCTGCGGTCAATACGCTACAAGTTATTGCTCTAAAAATCCCCACGTCGGCGGCATTGTAAACCGGGAGACACGGTTGCGCACCAACGGAATTGTAATTGTTGCACGCGCGCCGTCCGGTTCGGTTGTCGGCGCCGTGCTGACACCATGAGTTGGAAGTTCCGGACAGCGCGCCGCGCCGTCCAGGGTTACGCTTCGCGAGCAATCACGCAGGAGCAATCATGACGAACACACAGCAAGTATTGAGGGGCAGCTTCTTGATGGGACTGATCGCGCTGGCATCGGCTTGCGTCGTCGCCGAGCCCCGCGAGGGCTATTACGACCACGATCATCACCGCTATTGGCAGGAGCATACCTGGCACGAGTGCGGCGATCACGGCGATCGTTGCCGCTGATCGGCAACGAGTGGGGCGCGATTGTCGCAACTGGGCAATCGCGCTGACTGGCAGGTATTTCCATAACATTCCCGCGAGCGGGCGCCGATAGTATGTATATTTAGGCGCCGCGTGCTTGACGCGGCAAAAGATTCTCAAGTTATGACGCAGGAATCCTTGGCGTCGGCCTCGTCATTTCGTATCCCGCTGCTCGTTGCCGCCTGCGCTGCCGTGGTGCTGGCGCTGGGATTATTCGCTTACCGAAGCCTCGCAATATTAAGTGACGGGACCGCGGTGGCCGCGGCTGCCGAGCGTGGCCACTTTCAGATTGCCCAAGTGCTGCAAACCTTGACCGTGATGGGCGGCGGCGTGCGCCACTTCGAATCGACCGGCGACACAGATTCCTTCGAAGAAGCGACGGCGGCGGCGAAATTACTGCCGGGCCAGCTCGATGCCTTGCAACTCGCCCTGGCAGATGATCCCTCGCAGCGTGCTCTCATCGCACAGCTCATGGTACTGGCGCAGCAGAGGCAAGCCCAGGCGCAGCAATTGATCGACCGAGCGCTGAGCGGCGACGCCGCAGGCGTCGAAGCTTTGGTCACCCGGGGGGAGGGGACTCGAATCATCGAAGACTGTCGGGCGCTGATCGCCAGGATGCAGGATCGACAGACGAGATTCGCGGCAGCGCGCGCGGCGCTGGCATCGCGGGCGCGCAGCACCGTGGGATTCGCGATCGGTGCGACGACCGTATTGGCGATGCTGCTGCTGGTACTCGTTGCCTGGGGCACCACGCGCCATAACGCGCGACTGCGCACGAGCCAGGAGGACCTGTCGACGACTTTGCGCAGTATCGGCGACGCCGTAATTTCGACGGATGCTTCCGGGAACATCCGATTCATGAACGTCGTTGCCGAACACTTGACCGGTTGGACCACCGCGAATGCTCGCGGCTTGGCCCTGGAGCAGGTGTTTCGCATCATCCACGAAGGCACGCGCGAAGCGGCCGAAAATCCCGTAAGCCGCGTACTGCGCGAGCGCAGCATCGTCGGCCTCGCGAACCACACGGTTCTCGTAGGTTGCGCGGGACAGGAGCGGCCGATCGAGGATTCTGCCGCGCCCATCTATGGACCCGCTGGCGATGTGACGGGCGTGGTGCTGGTGTTTCGCGACGCGACGGATCAGCGCGCCGCGCAGCGCGCCTTGCTCGCCAGCGAGGCGAACCTGCGCGAGGCGAACGCCAGTCTGGAAAGTCGAATCGCCGAACGCACGGCGCAGTTGTTGGCGCGGGAAGTGCTGATCGGCACTTTCTATCAGCATTCCTCGGAATGTCACGCGGTGCTCAGCCAAACTGGTGCCGGTGCGTTTCGTTACGAAGAGGTCAATCCAGCCACCTTGCGTCTGTATGGCCAAACACGCGAACAGGTCATCGGACACACCATCGATGAGATTTTCGAGGCGCCGACGGCGGCCGCGCTCAATCACCATCTTGCTGCATGCCTGCGCGGCGATGGCCCTTATCGCTACGAACGATCTCACGGGGAGGCGGTCATCGAAGCGATTGCAACTCCGGTCCCGCACGAGGCGGGTGTCGGCCGTCGCATCGTCGTCAGCGCGCGCGATGTGACCGAGCGCCGGCGGTTGGAGCTGCAATTGATGCAATCGCAGAAGATGGAAGCGGTCGGCCAACTGACCGGCGGCGTCGCCCATGACTTCAACAACTTACTGGCGGGCATCACCGGCGCGCTCGATTTGATCAAATCGCGCGTCGCACAGGGGCGATTGAA
>CAYRAC010000318.1:0-5293 GCA_964422045.1 uncultured Steroidobacteraceae bacterium | reverse complement strand
ACGGCGCGACTTACCAGAGTACCTGGCTCGAAGTGGCCGCCTGGGATCCCGAGGGGTCGGTTCGTCCGACTGTTAGCCATCACGCCGAGGCCGCCAAGACCACTTAGCATCAGCCAGGCAGTGAAATCTCCGAGAGACCGAAAGATGACCAAAGCGTCGAAAAGCGGGACAAAGCGCCTGGCGATTACATTCGAGCAAGTGCGATTGGCGGCGCACGTGTTGCCGGGTGTCGAGGACTCCACTTCATACGGGACTCCAGCGCTGAAGGTACGCGGAAAGCTGCTTGCGCGCGTGCATCAAAGCGGGGAGTGTTTCGTTCTGCGCGCGAATTTGCTGGATCGTGAGATTTTGATGCAGTCCGATCCGCAAGTATTTTTCATCACCGATCATTACCAGGACTATCCGTGGATACTGGTGCGGTTCTCCGCGGTCGATCCGAGCACCTTGCCGGACCTCCTTGAACGCGCGTGGCGTATGGTCGCGCCGAAAACGTTGGTGGCGAAATTCGATGGTGCAACGGATGGTGCATGACTCGTATAAGAAATGAAGATCAATCGCGCTGGTAGCAGGGATCGGCTCGGGCGGGCTCGCCGCCGCGAATGGCCAAGTTCGCAGCTTCTCGGATGACACCGCGTTCAGTGACGTATGCCGAGACCAGCCGTGCCGGTGTGACGTCGAAAGCCGGGTTCGCGCCGCGAGACCGAGTGAGCATCACCGTCGCAAGCTCACCCATTGGCGTCGGCCCGCTGATCGAAGTGACCTCCTTCGGATCGCGCTCTTCGATGGTGATCTCATTCCCGCTCGCGAGAGAGCCGTCGAACGTGGAGAAAGGGAACGCGACGTAGAATGGCACCTCGTTGTCACGCGCCGCCAGCGCCTTCAAGTAGGTACCGATCTTGTTGCAGACATCACCGTTACGGGTGACCCGATCGGCGCCGACCAGGCACAGATCCACCTCGCCGCGTTGCATGAGATGGCCGCCGGCGTTGTCAACGATCACCGTATGTGCGACACCGGCGCGGCCGAGTTCGTACGCGGTCAATAGCGCACCCTGGTTGCGCGGACGCGTTTCATCCACCCAGACGTGCACCGGAATGCCCAACTCGTGCGCCCGGTAGATCGGCGCGAGCGCAGTTCCGAGATCCACTGTGGCGAGTGCTCCGGCATTGCAGTGAGTCAATACGTTCACGGTCCTGCCGGGCTTCACGGCGCAGCGAATGAGGTCGAGCCCATGCTGACCGATCGCGCGGTTGCTGCGCACATCTTCATCGCAGATCGCTGAAGCGCAGCGGTATGCCGCAGCAACGCGCGCGGCTCCCGCGTGGGGCTGGGCGCTGGCGTGTACGCGCTCCAGCGCCCAGCGCAGGTTCACGGCGGTGGGTCGCGCGGCGAGCAGCAGTGCGCGATTACGCTCGAGCGAGGCGTCGGACGGATCCTCCCGCAGCGCCAGGCACAGCCCATAGGCGGCGGTTGCGCCGATCAGCGGTGCGCCACGAACCCACATCTCGCGTATGGCTTGAGCAGCCATGGCGGCTGAGGTCAGCTCGATCCGCTCAACGCGCCAAGGCAATTGACGCTGGTCAAGAACATGGACCGACCAGCCGTTCTGTGAGGCGACGAGCGAACGCTCGATGGGATCGTGCGCAATCATGCGCGTTCACGCGCGGCCCGACTTAACGCCTCGACGTTTTGATAGGCGCCTCGATTGATCAGCATGTCGCGGGCTAGCGCCGCCGCGGCGAGTTCGCAGCCCGCTCGCAGTTCCGGGTGGGCAATGGACTCGAAATCCTCGACATGTGCAAGCCCGAGGATGCGGCGAATCATCTTGCACGCCGCAAAGCCCACCGACTGATCCCAAATCGACTGGAGCCGGAGCGCGATGGCCCGCTCGCGCAGCTCGGGCGCATCGATCAGTAGTCGCTGCGAATAAAGATCGCCCTGCGCGCACTCGCGCCACAGGTCCGCAAACACCTGCGCGAACGTCGCCCACACGTCGCTAATTTGCACGAGCAGATGGCTCCGGTAGTCGTCCCGCTCGCCGCGCGTGCGCTCATGCCCCGGCTGCGAGGCGTAGGCGAGCAGGAAGTTGCCGATGATCGCGCCGACATCGAAGCCCATCGGCCCGTAGAATGCAAATTCCGGATCGATCACGCGCGTGTCGCCGCGCGTCACGAGGACCGAGCCCGTGTGCAAATCCCCATGCAGCAGCGCTTCGGCGTCGCTCAGGAAGCGGGCCTTAAGCTCCTGCACCACCAGTTTGAGCGACGTGTCGCGCCGCACCGAGTCAGCCAAGGCATCGAGCTGCGGCCGTGTGTGCCGGTTCAGCGGCGCGCTGAAATACGGCTCGTCGAAGATGAGGGCCTCACTGATGTTGCACATGGCGGAATTGGCGAGGAAAGCGCCGATCCGCTCCTTCTTGACCGCCGCGGTCAGATACAGGTCAGATGTATGAAAAAGCGTGCGCGCCAAGAACGTACCGAGGTGGCGAGCCGCAAGCGGATAGATTTCGCCGCGAACGAGCCCTTTACGCAGCACGATGTGGGGGCTCAGATACTCCATGACAATGAGCGCCATCGTTGCATCGGCGTGGTACACGCCAGGTACGAACGCTGACGCCCATCGCGCCTGCTCCGCAAGCGCGAGGTGCTCGAAATGCGAGCGCGACAGCGGCAACGGCCAGCTGGCGCCCACCAAGCGCACATAGGGCAGTGCCTGTTTGACGACGAGCGAGCCTTCCGGCCCCTCCACGATGAAGACCAGGTTGAGATTGCCGTCGCCCACTTCGCGGGCGCGCCACGCGTCGCTAGGCTTTCCCAGCCTCCCGGCGAGCGTGCTGTGGGCCGAGAGGTAATCCGCGATCGTATCCACCGTAAGCGTGCGGTACCCCGCGGGGCCTGCGCGCAACTTCTGAACCGAGGCTCGAGTTGGCTGGAGTTCGGCGAAGCTCGCGATTCGCGTGCGATCACGCGTCGCCTCGTTTACAGGATTGCGGCACACCTGGATCACCTGCAGGCCGGCAATTGCCGCGCCGCTGATCTCTCCGGCATGATCGGACAAAAACAGCACTGTGGCAGGCGGCAGACCGATGTGTGCGGCGATGGCGCGGTAGGATTCCGGCTCGAGCTTGCCGCCGATCGTCGTGTCGAAGTACCCGGAGAACAACGGCGTGAGATCGCCATACTCAGTGTGCGAGAAGATCAGACGCTGCGCCAGTACGGAGCCGGAGGAGTAGATGTAGAGTTTCAAGCCTGCTGCGTGCCAGGCGCGCAACGCCTCTACGGCATCCTCGTACACGTGGCCGCGCAGCTCGCGGCGCTCGTAGCCTTCCTGCCAGATCAGGCCCTGCAGAGACTTGAGGGGCGTGAGCTTGCGGTCTTCGTCAATCCAGCGCAGCAGAGTTGCGATGATCTGTTGCGTATCGAGGGCTGCGTTCCCCTCGATGCGGCGCACCTCATCGAAAATATCGCTCAGCGCCTGCGCATGCTCGCTGACGTAGGTCGGCAGCCTGGAGCGCGCATAGGGAAAGAGTTCGTCCTTCACGAAGCTCAGGCTGCTCGTCGTGCCCTCAATGTCGAGGACGATGGCACGCGTGAGCGCTTCGCTCATGCCGCCTGCCGAACGAAAGCCGGGAATCGTGTGGCGATCGGATCTCCGGTGAAGCGGGCGACCCAACCTTCGGGTGCGGTGAACAGTCGAATCACTGTGAAGTGGGGTTCGGGTCCCATATCGAACCAATGACGCATGCCAGCGGGCACGCTCAGCAGATCATTGCGTTCGCACAGCACCATATGCACTCGTGCTTCCGCATGCAGGTAGAACATGCCGGCGCCCTCGACGAAAAAGCGGACCTCGTCATCATCATGCGTGTGCTCGGCGAGAAACTTCGCGCGCAGCTGCTCCCGCTGCGGATGATCTGGCAGGCAACGCATCACATCGACGGCTTGGTAGGCGTGGGATCGCTCGAGTCGCTGGATCTCGGGCTGATAGGCCGCCAGGATGTCGACGTCCTGATCGGTGGACGCGAGCGCTTGCAGGGCTGCCCAGCGCTCGAACCGAACGTTGATCCGTGCTAGTGCGTCGCGAATGCGTCCTTCGTCCGCCGTGTCGAGCTCTGCGATCAGCGGGGCGTCGTCACGATAGATGGTCAAGCGGCTCATGCAATGTCTCCTGTGGTGATTCTACGTTCTGCAACCAATTCGCAGCGATTCGAGTTCGCAGGACAGCAATAACTCGAGCGCCTCGACCACCCGTTCGGCCTCCTCGACACTCGCGCCCCACGCATAGACGCCGTGTCCCCGCAGCAGCAATGCCGAGGGCGCAGGCTGCAGCGTCGCGAGCCGAGCTTCCACCGCGCGGGCGAGCGCTGGCATGTCCTGGGAATTATCGAACACCGGTATCACAACTCGGATGTCATGGGTCGTGATCCCTGGCAACACCTTCAGTGTCTCATAGCCTTCGAGCACGACATCCGAACCCCGTGGCAGCAGGCGGGTCAGCGTGATCGATGCCACCGAGTGGACGTGCAGCACGGCCTGCGCACGCGCGTAGAGGCGGTAGATGCTCGCGTGCAGGGCGGCTTCGGCTGACGGCGCCTTCGCCTGGAGCGCGCGGCCATCGAGGTCGATTTGCGTCACATCGTCCTGACCTAAGCGTCCTTTGTGGCCTCCGGAGACCGTGATCGCGATATGCCCATCGTTGAGCCGAGCGGAATAGTTGCCGGTGGTCGCGGGGGCGAGGCCCCTGGCGTCCAGACGCCGTCCGGCGGCAAGGATTTCAGTGATGGCGGAAGGGAGGGTGAGCGACATTGGCACGGGTCACTAATCAGGATCTGCCAGTAGTGTCGCCCGAATCGGCCCTTGCGCACAACCGAGCGCCTGACCGAACACGGCGCCGGGTATCGGCGGGCTGTCACGAGGGTTTGGCTTAGCCTGCGACAATTTGATTTTCCGCAGGTAGATCACTCGAGCGGAGACGCTCGATAATGCATAGGTTAACTGGAAGAGGAGACCGCTGAGATCACAATTTTATTCCCAGATTCCCTTATATCTCTCCCCTTTATATTTCTTGAATCACGCAACCATTAGAGAGTCTCGAAACACTTACTCCGCAAACGTCATGTCGACGTCATCGAGAGTAACCATGAAATTGCAGCGTGTTAATTCAATGAAAGTATCGGCCTCTTTTGCAGTCGGCGCAGTCTCTGCGTTCGTCCTCGCCGCCTGCGGCGGCAGCAGCGGCGGCGGCGGCAGCAGTGGCAGTCAGTTGTCGCAACAAACGTCGAGCGGATTCGCCG
>CAYRAC010000317.1:0-5297 GCA_964422045.1 uncultured Steroidobacteraceae bacterium | reverse complement strand
AGCAGGTCATTGACTCGGGCATCGTTCGTATAGAAGTAATAGAGGCTCGCTACGGCAGAGTATCACTGGAGAACACCAGTCGGGTCCGCGATTCTCTGCTGCTGTCGACGCTTTCCCCTTTGCAAAGCGGGCAAGCTATCGGCCAACGCGCGCTGGACCAGTCGTTGCTGCTGCTCTCGGATGTTCCCGGGGCGGTGGTCAATGGTACTTTGAAACCAGGCGAGGCGGTCGGCACTTCGGATCTGGTGGTCAATACGTCACCGGGCGCTACCGTTGCCGGAAATCTGGCCGTGGACAATTTTGGTAACCGCTACACGGGACGGGCGCGGCTCGGGGGAGACGTGAATTTCATCGATCCCTTGCACCTGGGCGATGAGCTAACCGTGAGCGGCCTCACGTCCGGTGGCGACATGAACTATGGGCGTCTCGCCTACGAGTCTGTTCTAAATGGGGAAGGGACGCGGCTCGGCGTTTCGTACTCAGCACTACATTATACATTGGGCGATCCGTTGTCCTCCCTCGATGCGCACGGTACTGCAGAGGTCGAGAGCATATGGCTGAAGCACCCGCTTGTACGCAGTGCGGATTGGAATCTCTACGGTCAATTCCAATATGACCACCTGAAGCTGGACGATCACATCGATTCAAGCGCAATCAAGACGGACCGCCATCTGGACGATGGAGTTATAAGCCTGATCGGTGATGCGCGCGATACATGGCTTTCGGGCGGCGTCACTTCATGGAATGTGAGTTTTACTTCCGGAGCGGTCGGCATTGACAATGGAGCGGCACAAGCAGCGGATGCGGCGACCTTGCAAACCGAAGGTCACTACGTCAAATGGAATGCCAGCGTATACCACCTGCAGAATCTGAGCACGAGGACGACGCTTTATCTCGCGTGGTCCGGTCAGTGGGCGAATGAGAATCTCGATTCTTCGCAGCAAATGATTGCCGGCGGACCGCACACGGTGCGTGCGTACGACATGGGCACGATTTCCGGCGACACGGGAAATCTGGAAACGGCAGAAATTCGCCGTGATTTGGGCACGGCTTGGCAAGGGCGGTGGCAAGCGCTCGCGTTCATCGACAGCGAGCAGCTGACGATCAACAAGCATCAGTTCGTGGCCGGAACGAATAGCGCCACGCTGAGCGGCGTGGGCTTGGGGTTGCGTTGGGCGGGCCCGGCTCAGTGGGTCGCCCAGACTTATCTCGCCACGCACATGGGCCCGAGACCGTCACTTGTGGAGAATCCCACGTCGTTACGCTTATGGGTCGAGATCAGCAAGGGCTTTTGACAACGGACGGATTGGGGAGAAGTCAGTGAAGTCGATGTTGCCGAAATCTCGCGACCCGCTAGCGCACTTAACTCCAACACGCTGGGACTGTCGTTGAACGACGGCCCGGCCACATAACCAGGTCGGCGCGCGGCGCGGTTATTATCAGGCGACCGCTGGCCGCGAGGATGCCGCCGTATTGCGGCGGGTGTTGCTGCCCGACGTCAAGTAGCGCTAGCGGCGCTCGCGGACGTCATGGTTCGGTTTTCGCATTCGTCAATTGTGCGTCCCGAAGGTCGAGCTCGCGCTCGATCCGACGCCGCGCTTCGTCTTGAATCTTGCCGAGGCGGTACAGATCATTGATTTGCTGGCGTTCGGCGGCGATCAGTAACAGTTCAATCTCGTCCTGCCGGTCGACAAGTCGTCTCACTTCTGCTGCATCCGCCCGACGCTCGGCATATAGGCGACGGTCGCGCAAATGCGAACGCAATGGCGCAGTAATAGCCTCCGGCAGCTGGTGTTCCAGCGTCAGCTGATCGAGACGGCGCGCAGCGGCCTCGATGGCTTGTCGCCGCGCATCAGCCTCCTCCAGGCTGTCGGCGTGGCGCTCGCGGCGCCCGGCATTGGCAAGTCCCAACGCGCGAATTACAGATGGCAACATCAAACCCTGCCCCACAAGGGTCACGAGAATGACCGAAAACGTCAAGAAAAGGATTCGATCTCTATCGGGAAACATCAGGCCGCTCTCGGTGGTCAGCGGTATCGCCAGCGCGGCGGCGAGCGATACGATTCCACGCACGCCGGTGAAGGCGAGCGCGAAAGGCCACTGCCAAGGTGGGGCAGGGTCGTTGCGTGCAATGGAGGGAATGAGCCATCGAGGTAGATAGGTCGCAGGAAACATCCAGACGAAGCGCGCCAATATGACGACGCCACAGACGATCGCAGCGGAAACGGTCAAATCATGCAATGAATTGCCGTGGATACCGCTAATCAGGGTTCGCACCTGCAGACCCGTGATCAAGAACACGAACCCCTCGGTCAGGTACATGAGAAAATCCCAAAAGAAAATACCCTGCAGCCGGGTCGCCGCGCTAATGAGCCGCAATCCATTCCAGCTGATGTAGAGTCCCGCGGTCACCGTGGCCAGCACGCCCGAGCCGCCCAAGTGCTGGGGAGGCCAGTACGCCAAGAAAGGAGTGAGGATCGAGAGCATCACCTCGATGCGTGGATCTTGAACCCAACGCCGCAATCTCAGCATTAGCCAGCCCACACCAATGCCCCACAGTATCTCGGCGCAGAGTATTGCAGCGAACGTACCCGCTGCTTGAGACAGCGAAAATGTACTCGCGCCGACCGCGGCGACCGCGAACCGGTAGAGGATAAGCGCACTGGCGTCATTGGCGAGCCCCTCACCCTCGAGGATTACCAATAGCCGCTTCGGAAGCTGCAGTCGGCGCGCTATCGACAGCGGCGCCACGGGGTCCGGTGGCGAGACGATAGCCCCCAACACAAAGCCCGCGCTCCAGGAGAATCCGAGCAGCGCATGGGTAACGGCCGCGGTGACAATAGTCGTGAACAGCACGCAGCCGACGGCAAGCAGCGAAATCGGACGCAGACTGAAACGAAACTCGCGCCAGCTCATAGCGACCGACGAGGAATAGACAATCGGTGGAAGTACGAACAGCAGCACGAAATTGGGCGCCAAATGCACGGTTGGTAGACCCGGCACAAGCGCCAAGACCACCCCGGTTATTACCAACAGAATTGCCGGCGGAATCTGCAGCCGCTTCGCCAGCACGGCAACAGCCGCGATGACGACGAGTAACAACACGAGGATCTGGAGAATCGATGTCATATCGTCCCCGAGAAAAACACCTGACTCGGCTATACTACGTTAGGGGGCTTAGGCCGAGCCGTTCCCGCAGGTGGTACCTTGCGTGCCACTCCAACTGTTATGAGTATATTTTGTTTCGTGTGCGTGACGGTGTACACGCGTGGGGAAGTGGCCGGTGACTGAATCCGAAATTGTCAATGAAATCAAGCGTCGCAGAACTTTTGCGATCATCTCGCATCCCGACGCCGGCAAGACCACGCTGACGGAGAAGTTGCTGCTGTTCGGCGGTGCCATTCAGATGGCGGGGACCGTGAAGGGGCGCAAAGCGACCCGCCATGCCACCTCCGACTGGATGCGTCTGGAGCAACAGCGCGGTATCTCGGTCACCTCCTCGGTGATGCAGTTTCCGTACAAGGATTGCGTCGTCAATTTGCTGGACACCCCCGGCCACGAAGACTTTTCCGAGGACACCTACCGCACCCTGACCGCGGTCGATTCAGCCCTGATGGTGATCGACTGCGCCAAGGGCGTTGAGGAGCGCACCATCAAGCTCATGGAGGTGTGCCGCCTGCGCGACACGCCGATCATGACTTTCGTCAACAAGCTCGACCGCGACGGCCGCGCACCGATCGAACTGCTCGATGAGATCGAAAGCGTTCTGAAGATCCAGTGTGCGCCCATTACATGGCCGATCGGCATGGGACGCGACCTGCTCGGCGTTTATCATTTGCTCGAAGACCGAATTTACGTGTACGTGCCGGTCGAGAAGGGCCGCATCGGGATCCACGAGACCATCGACGGCATCGAGAGCGCCCAAGCGCGCGAATTCTTGGGAGCGCGGTATGGCGAGTTTCTCGACGAAGTGGAACTGGTGCGCGGCGCGAGTCCGCGCTTCGATTTGCAGCGCTATCGAGCGGCGCAGCAGACGCCGGTATTCTTCGGCTCCGCCGTCAACAACTTCGGCGTGAGAGAACTGCTGTCCGCCTTTGTGAGCGACTCCCCGGGACCTCAGCCGCGTCCGGCGCTGCAGCGCCAAGTCCAGGCGGACGAGCCGAAACTCACGGGCTTCGTTTTCAAGATTCAGGCCAATATGGATCCGGGGCATCGCGATCGGATCGCGTTCATGCGCCTGTGTTCCGGACGATACACGCGCGGCATGCGCTTGCACCATGTGCGCCTCGACAAGGACATTCGCATCGCCGATGCATTGACCTTCCTCGCCGCCGACCGCAGCCAGGCCGAGGAGGCCTATGCCGGCGACATCATCGGACTGCACAACCACGGAACCATCAACATCGGCGACACCTTCACCGAGGGCGAGGATCTGACCTTTACCGGTGTTCCGAACTTCGCGCCGGAAATGTTTCGCCGCGCCGTCCTCAAGGACCCGTTGCGCATGAAGGCACTGCAAAAAGGCCTCTCGCAGCTGTGCGAGGAGGGCGCAACGCAGCTGTTCAAGCCGCTGCGCAACAATGATCTGATTCTCGGCGCCATCGGCCAGCTGCAATTCGAAGTTGTCGCTTTTCGATTACAGGATGAATACAGCGTGCAATGCGTGTTCGAGCCCATCAATGTGGCCACCGCGCGCTGGGTGAGCCTCGATGATGACAAGCGGCTGCGCGAGTTCCGCGAGAAAGCCTACGATAATCTGGCGATCGATCATGCGGGCGGGCTCGTCTATCTCGCGCCGACGCGCGTCAACCTCGGGTTGACCGAGGAACGCTGGCCGGAAATAGAATTCCTCAAGACCCGCGAGAATCTGGCGGCGTAGACCTCGGCCGGAACGCGCGCACCGCGGCGTCGAATTGACCGACACCGGAGCGCGCGGGCGCAGCGGCATAGCGCAGGCGCGAATAGTGACGCAGAAGCATGCTCGCGACGGGGCCCAAGTCGGGACGGCGCCGCGCGATGCGCTCCGCGTAGTCCTCCGCGCCTTCGTGCGGCGGGCGCGGCATCCCGGCATCCGCCAATTTGGCGCACAGGCGCGCATAGGCGCGCACCAGCAATTCCTTGGGCGACGCTTCGACCTCGCGGCGCACCTGCCAGGTGAGCCAGCCGAACACCAGGGTCAATACCACGGTCATCACGATGACGAGTTTTTGCGCATCCGGCTCGGGAATGTTCAGCCGCTCGAGCAGGTGTTGCTGCGAATCTTGGTCGAACAGCAAGATTCGCTCGCGCCACAGCTG
>CAYRAC010000316.1:1493-5312 GCA_964422045.1 uncultured Steroidobacteraceae bacterium | reverse complement strand
AGGCGCCAAGTGGCCTATTACGCGAGTGGTGAGCGACCCGTTCCACGCACCGTGCTCTTGGCATGCAAGGGTTGGGAAGCGGAGAGAGAGGCTGCGGCAGCCTAGATAGGCCTCCTCTCGCCAGTGTGCCCAGATTGTGTCTAGGTCAGATTGGGTGTGCCCAAATTGTGCCTTGAATAGGCGGGATAATGGGGTGGCAAGCGCTGCAAGTGACTTATTTTAAAGACCCATTACCCCGCCGTGCGCCTCATAACCCGAAGGTCGTAGGTTCAAATCCTACCCCCGCTACCAATTCCAACTATCTGATTTATATGGCTTTAGAGCAGCCTCGGGTGCGTGGCCTTCGAACCCTTCACGCAATCGGCGACGGCGCTCCGCTGGCGCTCAGCGTCCCGGCAGCCATCGCGGGAGATCTACGCGCGCTTATTTGGATGAACTTCGCGCTTGCTGTCCCCGAGAAGTCCGCCGCTTTGACTCAGAGCGGCCTCTTCCCATTTGGGATACGTCTTTGACCACTTCATGCCGCAGCTGCAGATGTGCTCCTCGAAGTGGCCGCGAAACAAAACGCACTGGTGCCCGTGACCCTCGCCGATCGGCTTGAACGCCAAGCAGGCTTCATTCGATTTCGTCATACGTCACCCCAAGTGACACGCAAGCGGTCGCGCCGGTCCATTGACGGGTAGTGCCGGTGGAAAACGCAGCAGCCACGGAACGATCGGCCCGACAAGCAGATATTTGACCATGAAACATCTCTTTTTTAAAAGTCCGCGGTGGAAGGCGCTGTCGTCCCGCAGGCGCAATGTCACGACTGGAATACGCATGCATGCATGCACATGTGTCGCGCGTGCCATCCTAAATCCCTGTGGCTCTGGAGTCCCATGCGTCCGCTCCCAGTTGCGACGATCCTTTTCCCTTTTCCTGACGCACGACTTCCAGTGATAGATTAATCGTCTTCGCCTTGACCCCATTCTTGCGACCCGTAGAGGCAGGCTGCGTCGCGCTAGTGCCCCGGATTCATCTGGGCGTTTATTCACGTCATGTTCCTGCCGCAGCTGCAAAACCGGCGCCGCGTACAGAACCAATGGTGCTGGAGCTATCTCACTGGCCAGCGCAGCTCGCGTTGGTTGATGAGGCACCGCGGATTTAAGCCAAACACGGAGTTCGACGTGGGCAAAGAGATTGATAGCGGATCAGGAACAGTCAGCGATAAGCTGACCAGGCGGTGGGTTGTTGCTGTAGGATCGCGCTTCGCGATTCATTTGTACGGGGCAACCAGTATAAGGCTGGGCTCGACGCTGGCGATCAAACCAAAGTCCCGATCACGATGCAAAAGAGGTACGCCGCCAAGAATGGCATGTATTGCTATGAGACAGTCATTCGCAGAACGTGGGGTGACACCCGCCCATCGGCATCGCGCATATAAATGCGCCGCGCTGCGCGCAGCCTCGCGACCGTCGGGCGCAATGATCATTGGCAACTCGCCAAGAACCCGATCCCAACGTATAAATCGATCCGGGCTATCCGCGCCCTGCAGAACCTCTTGCAGAATTGGCGGCGCAAGCCACACGGGCTCCCCGTGTTCAAGGGCCACGGTAAGCAGCTGAACCTCGATCAGATCATCACCGCGCAGGTATGCAATCCACACGGACGAGTCGACGAGCATTTCACATCATCGAGGCGGGCTGGCCGCCTTCGGATCGTAGTCCTCGGCAACCCCACCCGTGCCGCGAAGCGCGAGAACTCCAGAGTAGTCGCGGCTGCGCACGTAGTGCTCGAGCGCGACATGGACGGCGTCGCGAGTTGTCTTGACCTTGGCGATTCGCTTTACGCGCGCGACGAGCTTGGAGTCGAGAACAATATTCGTGCGCTCAGCACGCGCTCGGCGGATTGGTTTCATGTTGGTACCTCTGTACACATCGGATGTGTAGAAAATATTACAGGCTTTTGCTGGCAGCGGCAACGACGGATTATGCGCGTCCGCGAAATATGCAGGTGGGATTCTGCTTCGACCGAACCGTCGTAAGTGCCTGTTATTTCAGGACTACGCTTGCTGACTTGCTTTAATCGGTAGGCCTTCCGCTACCAACCTAAAACGGGCATTTCAGGCTGCCAGCGCCTTGAGTACGTTCGTCGGTTCTTTCCTGATCGCGTAGAGCAAAGCCTTCGCCGGACCGGTAAGTTCGCGCCTTCCTTGTTCCCAATTCCTCAGGGTCGAAACTTCGACGCGGAAGAGTGCGGCAAATCTTGCCTGACTCCGAGGCCGGCAGGGCCTCGTGGGAGCGTGACATAAGACCTGCGCGGTGCCGACGTTCTGGATCGCCTTGGTCAGTCGCTCCTTGGCCAGACGAAGGCCAATGACGAAGTTGCCAACGACGTCAGGGTCGACCCGCTCCCTGCGGTGCTCAATGATCACGGACTGCAGATCCAGATCGAAGTGCAGTTTCTTCAAGTGGGGTACTCCCAATACGATGATTCGGCCACTTCGCCCCACTCGAGTCTTTCTTTGCTTGGTCGCCCTGTCAAGACGGGTGGGTCGAGGGCGTCGGCATCAGATCGCAGCCGTCGAACGGCGAATGACCAGCCGGGTATCGAACAGCCGGCGCTTCGGCTCGACGGTTTGGTCAGGATCGTTCACGAGGGCGATGATCATCTTCGCCGCCACAATGCCTTTCTCCACCATCGGCTGTCGAATGGTCGTCAATCCGGCCTGTATCGCTTCGGGGATATCATCAAATCCAATGATCGACAGCTTGCGCGGCACCTCAATGTCGAGGTCTTCTGCCGCCTTCAGGCAGGCAAGGGCCATCACGTCAGAAGTCGCCACGACCGCTGTGATCTTGCTGGAAGTGAGGAGGTTGAATGCCGCGGCTTGGCCCGCAGTGAGCCCAAGTTCGCCCGCTTCGTATATGCGCAAGCTGCGGAAATCGAGACCGATGTCGGCCGCGGCATCTAGGTAGCCGCGCAGTCGCTCGCGAACGACGGCTTCCTTCGATTTCAGAAATCTTTCTCTCGTCACGTACCCTGAATGAGCGTCAGGGTTCAGTCGGTCGATCAGCACGCCGATCTTCCGGTGCCCAAGGTCAATCAGGTGACGTAGCTGTTTCTGGGCAGCTGCGTAGTCGTCGATGCCAACAAAATTCGCGGTCTTGAGCTTCGGCGAATCGACGACGACGAATGGAATCTGCCGATCGATCACGTTCGAGATTATTGGGTGATCGTCCGGCAGCGTCGTGATGATGAGTCCGTCAACCAGGCCGCGTACCGCCAACGATTTGTGTTCCTCCGGACCCGACTCCGGCAGCGGCCCGCGATGGCGCAGCGGGAAGAGCGTCAGCGCCATGTTCTCGAATTCGCCGCTCTGCCCGATCCCCTTTAGGAGAGCAATCATTGCCGGATCGTCGAACGCAAGGGATAGCTTGTCCATCATCATCACGCCGACCGCACCGACCTTTCCGGATCGGAGGCTTCGGCCAAGGGCGTTTGGACCGTTATAACCAATTTTGCGGGCAATCGCGAATATCGCATTTCGCTGCGCGTCCGAGATTTTGGACGGCCGGTTATACGCATACGACACAGCCGGCTGCGAGACGCCCGCGGCCCGGGCGACATCTTTCATCGAAGGATTTCTGGTCTTCTTCTTGGCAGCCAATTTCAACATCCCCGGTCAGTTCGAACGCGCCAGTCAGCGGAGCGGCTGAAATTTTACACGCTGACCCATGCACTCGGCGAGGTGGCGTAAAGGTCGATACTTGAGTCTACGCGTCCGAGTTGGAGGCCGCCGTCTGGGTCACTGCGCGCGGGCGGCCACCACGATGATGC